>BMAH01000014.1 GCA_014132615.1 Gammaproteobacteria bacterium | reverse complement strand
AAATAATTTAGCAACAGCAAGCGTTACCATTAATACAGGTTCAACAGGTGCGCAATCAGGTATTATCACCGTAAATGCACCCATTACATGGACTTCTGCTAATACGCTTCTACTTGATGCAGCCAATAATATTGTAATTAATGCGGCAATTTCTGGTGTGAATGGTACGCTACAACTTAGAGCTGGTGCACTCGCAAATACGATTACCACCAATTCATCAGGCACAATCAATGTTGCCAATTTTAATTTACTACGCGGCACATGGTCACAGATTACAGCTACTCTACCTACTTTTAATGTGACGAATAATTTCCAAATTAATTCTGGCTCCATGGGCAATAACAATACGAATGCAGCTTTTGTGCGTGCTTTATCAGGCACAGGAGCTAGTGGAACACCGCTGGTAATTACAGATGTTTATGGCTTACAAGGTATTGGCTCTACAGGCACAACATTAGGTTACGCTGTTAACCTTAATAATAGTATTGATGCAAGTATTACTAGTAACTGGAATAGCGGTGCTGGTTTCGTACCTCTTGGAGAAGATTTAGGTGGTGGTAGTGGAGCCTATTACAACGCTTTTAATGGCCAAGGTTACACTATTAGCAATTTGTTTATTAGCAGAGTTTCACGAAATACCGGGGTTGGCTTATTTGGTTATGTCAGTAATGGCGCAGCAGTTATTAGCAATCTCGGCGTAGTTAATGCCAATATTACTGGTGGTAGTGCAACTGGTGGTTTAATTGGATACTTCAATCTTGGCACAGTCAATAATAGTTATACAACGGGTAGTGTTTCAGGTAATCAAAATGCACAAGGAAATTATGGCGTAGGTGGCTTGGCCGGTATGTTTAGCAGCAGTGCTGCAATTAATCGTTCCTATAGTGGGGCGAATGTTACTTCTCTATCTACCAATAATTCTACGGGTGGTTTAGTTGGTGGTAATGGTGCAGGCGGTGGTGCAATTACCGATTCTTATGCTTATGGCAACGTAGCTGGTGGCAGCGCTTCAGGATTTACTGGTGGCTTAGTGGGAACATTAAATACGGGTAGCATTACCCGTTCTTATAGCACCGGTGCAGTTACAGGTGGTGGTAGTAATGTAGGGGGGCTAGTAGGTGCTAGCAGCGGTACAGTTTCCAATTCTTTCTGGGATACACAAACCTCTGGACAAGCTGCGAGTCCTGGTGGCGGCACAGGCCGCACAACAGCCCAAATGCAAACGTTAAGCACCTTCTCTGGCGCCGGATGGAGCATTACTG
>BMAH01000013.1 GCA_014132615.1 Gammaproteobacteria bacterium | reverse complement strand
GCCAAAATCATTATGGCTAAATACTGAGGAATATAAAGAGCAGTTAGTCCAGGAAAAAATAAGCTCATTATCTAAAGCAAATTTGGATATAAACTACGTCATTGAGTCAAAGGGTAAGCCCTTTATTAAAATCTTGCAGCATGCAAGAAAGCATCATATTGATTTATTAATCATGGGCGCACATGGAAAATATTCCGTCCGAGATGCATTTGTAGGGACTACGGCTGAATATATAGCCAAAAAAACTATATGTCCCGTATTAATTGTTAAACATGCCCCAAGTTACCCTTATAAAAAAATTCTTATTCCAGTAGATTTTTCTAAGCCTAGTAAAAACGCCTTAAACTACGCTTTAAAATTATTCCCAACTTCGAATTTAAAGTTAATTCATGTTGGTGACCATGAATTTGAAGATTTATTAAATAAGGAAAGCAAATCAGAAGCAATGCAAAAAAACAAAATAAATAAGGTGCGAAAGGCAATCTTATTATACTTGGATAACCAAATGAAAAACTTCATTAAAGGCCATAGCAAACAAATGGATAAAAATTCTTACTCTATAACACTTGGTTACCCAGGGCCCGCCATCCTAAAGGAAGCAAAAAAATTCAAATCTGATTTAATTATTATGGGAACACAAGGGCACGGTCAGACTCATTATCTTTTTAATGGCAGCGTCGCTAATTGGGTGCTCATTGAAACAGACAAGGACATTTTATTAGTACCGCCAAAAAAATGAATATACCAATCTAAATTTGTTAAAACCTCAGGGAAGGAAGGCATTTTCAATTCTTAAATATTGTGCTAAGCCATTAAATAAAAGGACATATAATTGCTTAAATTAACCTCTAATTTTTTTGGTAATCTTTATTATCACCTCATTATTATTCTCATTTCCTTGACTGGGATTGTTTTATCATTTGTCTTTCAATATACCTCTACCATACCCCCTAACTTACCCTTAATTATTGCAATTGTGCTTGGAGGAATTCCATCCATTTTTCAAATCATAGCAAAGCTAGTCAAAGGTGACTTAGGTGCAGATTCATTAGCAGCAATAGCAATAGTAACAGCAGTTGTTTTACATCAATATCTTGCTGCAGCACTTATCATTTTAATGATCGCTAGCGGACAGGCGCTTGAAGTATATGCAATGCGAAAAGCCTCTTCAGTATTGTTAGCGCTTGCAGAACGCATGCCCACTTTTGTTCATAAAAAAACGTCAAATGATATTGTAGATATACCATTAAATAAAATTCAGGCAGGTGAAATAATTGTTGTATATCCTCATGAAACCTGTCCTGCTGATGGTGTAGTCATTGAAGGAAAAGGCGCCATGGATGAGTCATATTTGACTGGCGAACCTTATCAAATTCCTAAGGTATTAGGCGCATCTGTGTTATCAGGTGCAATCAATGGGGAATCCCTACTTACCATACAAGTTCAAAGAATACCGGCAGAATCGCGTTATGCTTCCATTGTCGCTGTGTTAGAAGAAGCTGAACAAAAACGGCCAAATATGCGAAGACTCGGGGATCAAATAGGGGCTATTTTTGCTCCTCTCGCTATTATCTTTGCATTAATCACATGGTATTTTACTGGCGATTCTATGCGATTTCTTGCTGTGCTAGTGATTGCAACTCCTTGTCCGCTATTAATTGCTATTCCCCTTACTATCATCAGTGCGATTTCAATGGCAGCAAAACAAGCTATCATTATTAAAGATCCAGCCGTTTTAGAACGATTACCTACTTGTCGAACTGCTATTTTTGATAAAACGGGCACACTCACGTATGGTAGACCCGCTTTAACCGAAATTATTACAGCGGCTAATATCAAGCCAGATTTTATCTTGCAAATTGTTGCAAGCTTAGAACGCTATTCTAAACATCCTTTATCTAATGCCATTTTACAGGCAGCTAAACAAAAGCACCTTCCCTTTCTTAATGCAAGCAGCGTAGCAGAACCGCCAGGAAAAGGGTTAAGCGGTGTTATTGATGATAAAAATATTCAAATTACACATAGAAAAAAATTATTAGAATTACAACCTGAAATTAAAAACACATTACCCATAACTTCTGTCGGCCTGGAATGTGTCGTTTTAATCAATGATAAATATGTCGCAACCTTACGTTTCCAAGATGTCCCGCGTAAAGAAAGTAAGTTATTTGTCAGCCACCTTAAACCTTCTCATCAAATTAATAAAATTATGTTGGTATCTGGCGATAGAGAATCTGAAGTATCTTACCTTGGAAAATTACTTAATTTATCTGAGTTATATGCTTCACAAACGCCTGAACAAAAACTCGATCTTGTTAGAACTGAGATGAAAAAAGCACCCACACTATTTATAGGTGATGGCATTAATGATGCACCTTCATTGACTGCAGCAACCGTAGGAATTGCATTTGGACAAGTTAGTAATGTAACTGCTGAAGCAGCAGGCGCTGTCATCATGGAAAATTCTTTAAGTAAGGTAGATGAATTAATTCACTTAAGTTTAGCAACACGTAATATTAGCTTACAAAGTGCTATTGGTGGAATGGCATTGAGCTTAATAGGTATGGGATTTGCAGCTGCAGGATTTATTTCGCCGGTTACTGGAGCCATATTGCAGGAAATAATTGATATATTAGCAATCATGAATGCACTTCGTTTAATATGGGGTAATAAAATTGAAGCTGATTTTTCTAAATCAGATTCAGCTTCTAGCTTATGAATACTGCCACGCGTCAACGCGATCTACAAATTATCTTTATAACCATAAGCTTACTATAGCCATCAAGCACTGCTCTACAACTTAAAGGAGAATAATGAACACAAGATTTATTGTCGTAATAACTATTAAAGGTGTAAAATAAAGATATGACTTATTAGATACTGGAAATAAAGGCTCTTACTTATTGCTGTTAAGATTTCTTATTAAAATCTCCTTTCTTAGTCATATTATTATAACTTTAAAGGATACATCATGAAGCATAGATACACTGCAAAAATAATTTTTGAAGATGGCGAAAGCTTATTAAATTCAGCAAACGATGTTGAAGAATTGATTGTATGGTTAAATAATCAAGCAGAATCAAGCTTCGGCCAAAGCAACAGCAACATTATAGATAATCAAACTCAGCAAGTTATAAAAAATTTCCAATATAACCTACCTGAGTGATGTAGTAATTAAGCAAGAGAAATAGACGATAAAAGTAAAAAGCATTCAAGTATAAAGTAAACAATTTTACTACCCTCTGGGGGCACTATGAAAGCACTTATCTATCAAGGGCCAGGGAAAAAATCGCTAGAAGAACGACCCACTCCTACTATTCAACGTGCTACTGATGCTATCGTTAAAATCATCAAAACAACTATTTGCGGAACAGATCTTCATATATTGAAAGGTGATGTTCCAACTTGTCAGCCAGGACGTATTTTAGGTCATGAAGGTGTTGGCATTGTAGATAAAGTGGGTGAAGGCGTAACCACACTGAAAGTTGGCGATCACGTACTTATTTCTTGTATCACTTCAGATGGAAAGTGTGAATATTGCAAACAGGGAATGTATTCGCACTGTCTTGATGGGGGTTGGATATTAGGTCATAAAATAGATGGCACACAAGCTGAATACGTGAGAATACCACATGCTGATAACAGTCTTTATAAACTGCCTCAAGGTATCGATTATAATGCCATTGTTATGTTAAGTGATATTTTACCCACGGGTTTTGAATGTGGCGTGTTGAATGGCCAGATACAACCTGGAAATACAGTTGCCATTGTTGGTGCAGGGCCTATTGGCTTGGCTGCGCTACTGACAGCGCAATTCTATTCTCCCTCTCAAATTATTATGATAGATCCCGATCATCACAGACTAGAAGTGGCAAAACGCTTAGGAGCAACTGCTATCGTAAATAATAAAAATGAAAATGCAGTTAATGCAGTCATGGAATTAACGAATAAACGGGGTGTGGATACTGCCATTGAAGCGGTTGGTATACCAGAAACATTTGTTCTCTGTGAAGATATTGTAACTGCAGGAGGAACTATTGCAAATATTGGCGTACATGGAACTAAAGCTGATTTACATTTGGAACGTTTGTGGTCGCATAACATAACCATTACAACACGTCTTGTTGATACCGTTACCACCTCTATGCTTTTGAAAATAGTCATGGCAAATAAAATTAACCCAACATTGCTCATTAGCCATCAGTTTACATTTGACAAAATTATTCAAGCTTACGACACATTTAGTAATGCAGCAGACACTAAGGCATTAAAAGTAATTATAGATACATAATTTTAAAAATATAAAGAGCTATCAGCCATGGCACATTTTCTCACTAATTTTTTTCAGCCCAATTCGATTGCTGTGATAGGTGCAAGTGAAAAGTTAAATTCTGTAGGGATGAAGGTATTTAAAAATTTGCTTGAAGGGCAATTTGCCGGTCAACTTTATGCTATTAACCCCAAGCATGTAAATGTGCAAAATCAACCTTGTTTTTCTTCAGTTAAAGACGTTCGCGCACCCATTGACCTTGCCATCATTACAACGCCTAATCATACCGTAGAAAAAATTATTAAAGAGTGCGGTAAAAAAAATATTCATGCCGTCGTGATTATATCCTCTGGCTTTAGTGAAACAGGAAAAGAAGGAAAGGCATTAGAGGAAACTATTTTAAACATTGCACAACAAAATGGTGTTCGTTTAATAGGACCTAATTGCTTAGGCATTATGAATCCGCATATAAATATGAATGCGACATTTGATAATAATGTTGCTTTGCCAGATGGCATAGCACTTATCTCTCAATCAGGCGCAATATGCGCAGCAATTTTAGATTGGGCGGCTAACAAAAAAATAGGGTTTTCATCTATAACATCCCTTGGGAATATGTCAGATGTTGATTTCGGCGATGTATTAGATTATTTAGCCATCGACACAAAAACAAAAAGTATTTTGTTATACATAGAAGGTATTAAAAAATCTAGGCGATTCATGAGTGGGCTTCGCGCTGCTGCACGTATCAAACCTGTTATTGCGATAAAAGGCGGCATCAATCAACAAGGCGCTCGTGCTGCTTTATCTCATACAGGTGCGATTATTGGCGATGATGATGTATTTGATGCTGCATTAAAACGTGCAGGTGTAGTTAGGGTTGCAACCATTGATGAACTTTTCTCTGCAGCTCAAATTCTTTCTGGCAATCATGTTAACATCAAAGGCAATCGGTTAATTATAATTACCAATGGCGGTGGCGCAGGCGTGATGGCTGCTGACCAAGCAGCAAAATTACATGTTTTATTGCCTGATTTAAATAAAAATACAATCGAAGAATTGAATAACGTTTTACCTGCGCAATGGTCACATCATAATCCTGTTGATATTATTGGTGATGCAACGCCTGAGCGCTACCATGCAGCACTTAATATTTGCTCCAAAGAGGAAGTGGACGGCATTTTATCTATATTAGTTCCTGTGGCAATGTCTAATCCAAAACAAGTAGCAAAACAGATTATTCGCGATGCTAAATATTCTGATAAATTAATCTTGGCTTGTTGGATGGGAGAAAAACAAGTTAAGTCATCTTGGAAATTATTTGAAAAAAATAAACTACCTTGCTTTGATACGCCAGAAAAAGCTGTTTCCGCTTTTTCTTATTTAGCAGATTATTATTACAATCAGAAGTTGCTAGTTCAAATACCAAAGCCATTTTTATCTTATTCAACGCCTAATACTGAGCTAGCTAATTCAATCATTGAATTAGCTTTAGCGGAAAATAGAAATATACTTACCGCCACTGAAACTAAACAAATATTAACATCTTTTTTAATTCCTGTATCAGAAGCAAAACAAGCGAAAACAAAAGCCGAAGCAGTTACTTTATCAAAGCTTATCGGCTTTCCTTTAGTGATGAAAATTAATTCGCCTGATATTACCCATAAGCAAGAAGCGCAGGGTGTTGCACTCAACATTACCAGTGAACAAGGTGTAATGGAAACATTCGATAAATTAATTCACTCTGCCAAACAAGCTTACCCCTACTCGCATATTTTGGGTGTCACACTCGAGCCGATGATCAAAACACCTAATGACCGTGAATTAATGATTGGAATTATTAATGACAAAGTATTTGGCCCTGTTATCAGTTTCGGAGCAGGCGGTACCCTTGTGGAAATTTATAAAGATAAAGCACTTGCGCTTCCTCCATTAAATCAATTTCTTATTAAAGATTTAATTTCAAAAACAAAAATAGCGCATGCATTAGGGAAATTTCGGAATCTACCTCCTATTAACATGGATGCACTTACCGATATATTATTACATGTATCTGAAATGATATGTGCTTTACCTGCCATCCAAGAAATGGATCTTAACCCAATTATTGTTAATGACAAAAATGCGATTGCTGTAGATGCCAGAATGATAATTAAGAAAGTTTCATCTTCTATTCCCTATTACCACATGCCCATTCATCCTTATCCTGATTATTTACTTTCATCTTTTAATGTAGAAAATAGTAAAATTACCTTACGCCCTATACGACCTGAAGATGCTGAATTGATACAAACCTTCATTCATTCCCTTTCTAACCAGTCTAAACATTATCGATTTATGGAAAATATAAAAGAATTATCAGGCGATATGTTAATTCGTTTTACGCAAATTGATTACGATAAAGAAATGGCAATGATTGCTTCTATTAATCAAGTAGAAAATGAAAAAATTATTGGTATCGCACAATATCTAGTTAATCCTGATAAAAACACTGCTGAATTTGCTATTGTTATTGCAGATCCTTGGCAAAATAAAGGCGTTGGATCGAAATTATTGGGATCTCTTATTAAGACTGCAAAAAGTAAAAACATAAAATTTTTAACAGGTGTCGTTCTTTCTAATAACACTGGAATGCTAGAACTAGCTAGATATCATGGATTTTCTATTGCTAATGGTGATGATTCCACTATTAAAATTATTAAAAAGCTACTGTAGACTAGAAATGGAACATTTATGATTTTTTTGCCTGATTTATGATACGAAAATATTTAGCAAATTTTGATAAAATAGAATTTAGTCAAAACCATATTTCACGGGGCTTCTTTTGAGTAATCTGCCGATATTAATTGTAGGTGCTGGACCCACAGGGTTAGTGATGGCATGTGAACTCGCTAGACATGGGGTTCATTTTCGAATTATTGATAAAAAACCAGAGCGCACGTTAGCTTCTAATGCGACCTGGATTCAAACGCGTACCCTTGAATTATTCGACCAAGTTGGCATCATCGATAGCTTTATCAAAGCGGGGCATTGTTGCGATGCAATTAATCTATATGCAGATGGTAAGCCTTTATCTAAGTTATCGCTAAAGCATATTGATTCTATTTACCCTTTTATTTTGATGCTTCCTCAGAGTGAAATTGAAAAATTATTAGAAAATTATTTACATAAATTAAATTACAAAGTTGAGAGATCAGTTGAGTTAACAGATGTCAAACATGACAATGAAACCGTTACCTCTACACTTAAATACCCTAATGGCCGTACTGATATTGTAAACAGCCGCTGGTTAGTTGCTTGTGATGGAGCAAATAGCACCGTTAGACAACAATGCGGGTTTAATTTTCCTGGTGAAGATTTGAAAGAACAATTAATAGTAGCTGACGCTACTATTAATTTTTCCTATATGGCTAAAGATGAAATTCATTTTTTCTTTGACCCAGGCACTGTCCTTGCTGCTTTTCCATTGGGTAAGAATCGATATCGTGTCGCTGCCAATTTACATTTAGATCATCCCAGGCAACATTTTTATGAAAATGAAGTTATTGAGCTCGTGCAAGAGAGAGCTTATGGTAAATATTATGTTACAGATGTTGCCTGGGTATCTTCATTTTGGATTCATGGTAAAATAGCAGATCACATGCAAAAAGGGTCGATTTTTTTAGCAGGTGATGCAGGACACATTCATTCTCCAGCAGGTGGACAAGGCATGAATACAGGCATTCAAGATGCATATAATCTTGCTTGGAAATTAGCCTTAGTCATCAAAGAAAAAGCAAAGCCATCATTACTTGAAAGCTATCAAATCGAAAGGTATCCGATTGTAAAAGAAGTCGTTGCTCAAAATGAGCATTTTACAAAGTTAGCCTTATTTGATAACAATTTTCTCTCCATATTACAAAAATTTAGCCAGCAATTAACCCATGAAAATGGTGAAAATTTAGAAAAAAAATTTGGTAATCAGCTCACCCAATTAGACATTCACTATAAAAACAGCCCCATCATTAATTATGATCACATGCCAAATTTAAACCTTCCCGGCATGCGCGCTCCTGATGTAAGCATAGGTGAAAAGACACTTTATAACTTTTTCAACAACATTAAACACAATATTTTATTATTCACAGGACCCAATCCCACACAAGAGATTCTGGATAAAATCATTTCTATACAGAAGTCGTTAAATAAGCAATTTCCCGACTTAATCCAATCATACGTTGTGCATAAAGATAAACTAAACACCTCCACTATCGTGGATACCAATTTCGTTATCCATGAAGCTTACCAAATCAAAACCCCCGCCATTTTTATTATCAGACCCGACACTTATATTGCCTATTACTCTGAAGATTTAAGTCTTGAATCTATAGAGAAATTTTTTCTAAACTACTTATGTTAATTTTGACATAAGCGATAAATAATACTCTAACAACTGAGCATTGAATCACCATAGCAAAGAATAGCTTTTTGGTTCATATTAAATTTTTACTCCGATATTAACGTCCGCGTAAAAATAACTTATCTAAATCACCCATAGATAATTTCACACAAGTTGGCCTGCCGTGATTGCACTGGCCGCTATGTTCTGTTTTTTCCATGTCGCGTAATAAGGCATTCATTTCGGGGATAGTCATTTTTCGGTGGGCGCGTACAGAAGTGCGACAGGCTAATGAGCCTAATAGGTGATTGATATGATCGTGGGCGCGGTTGCTTTTACCATTTTCCATAAAATCAGCAATGATATCGCGGACTAATTGTTCGATGGGGCCTTTTGCTAATAATTGGGCGGTTTCTTTGACGACAATTATTTCTGCGCCTAAACGTTGTATGTCAAAACCGAACAACTTAAAAATAGACAAATTTGATTCTACGCATTCTGCTTCACGTTCGCTCACTGTTATGCTGATAGGCACCAATAGCGTTTGAGTAGCTAATCCATCGCGGGCTAATTGGGTTTTCATTTTTTCATACAAGATACGCTCATGTGCTGCGTGCATGTCAATCATCACTAAACCTTGCGCATTTTCAGCTAAAATATAAATTCCTTTTAATTGCGCTAATGCAAATCCTAAAGGTGGAATTTGTTGAGCAACCTCTTCTACTTTTACTTCTTCCGTCTTTGTTTCTTTCTCTTTTGATTCCGCTTTAGGTTGTTGTAATTCACGATATAGCATTAATTGTTCTTGTACTTTTGCAACAGGTTCACGCCTAATATTGGCATGATGATAGTTAACACTGGATACTGGTTTTTGCTGAATAATAGGAGCAACAGGTGGAGGAGCAGTAATAGCAACCTCTTCCTTTTCAGGTATTTTTTTATCTAACGTATGCGCTAATGCATCGTGCACACTATGAAAAATAAAATCGTGCACTACACGACTTTCTCTAAATCTTACTTCGTATTTAGTAGGATGGACATTGACATCAACTTGATTAGGGGCAATGGTTAAAAACAAAATGTAAGCAGGATGTCGATCGCGGTATAAAACATCGTGATAGGCTTCTTTAATTGCATGCATCACTAATTTGTCGCGCACGATACGACCGTTTACATAAAAATATTGCCAATCGCTTTGGCTGCGCGAAAAAGTGGGCTGTGTTAACCAACCTGTTAACTTCATACCAGCGCCTTCTGCTTCAATTTGTAATGCGTGCTCAACAAATTGCGGGCCGCATAAAGCGCTTAATCTTTCACTCGCTTTTTCCATGGAATTACTAGGATGGTAACGTCTAATTTCTTTTTGATTATGCTTTAATGTAAAACCTACATGTAAAGCGGATAATGCAATACGCTTTACTACTTCATCGATATGATCAAATTCTGTTTTTTCTGCTCGTAGAAATTTACGTCTTGCAGGTGTATTAAAAAATAAATCACGCACTTCAACTGTTGTGCCTTTAGGGTGAGCAGCGGGTGCTAAATCTGCTATTACCTCTCCTTCTGCAGCAAGTTGCCAACCTGTGCTTTTTTCTAGTGCAGAGGCCAGCGTTAATCTCGCAACCGAGGCTATACTTGCTAATGCTTCTCCCCTAAAGCCCAGCGTCATAATTTGACCTAAATCTTCGGTTTGACTGATTTTACTTGTCGCATGCCGGCTGATAGCTAAACCTAAATCCTCTTTGTGTATGCCATTTCCATTATCACGCACACGAATGAGCCTCACACCGCCCTGCTCAATATCTATCTCAATTTGAGTCGCATTGGCGTCTAAACTATTCTCAATTAACTCTTTGACGACGGCGGCAGGCCGCTCCACTACTTCACCGGCTGCAATTTGGTTGGCTAATAATGTGGTCAATTTTTGTATGCGTTTTGTCATGAGAGATAGTCGTTTTTTTAATTGCCCTAACGATAAAAGGAAACCGTGATAGAGGCAAGTAATTAACTTCTTACGTAAGCCATAATGCCCACTCGCAGTGCTTTCGCAATTTTTGCTTGGTAAGCAGGATTGGCTAAACGTTGCTCTTCTTGAGGGTTAGATAAAAAACCGGTTTCGACTAAAATGGAAGGAATATCAGGCGATTTTAAAACTAAAAACGGTGCACTTTCTACATGACGATAATGAACGGGGGAAATATCTTCTAAGGCATCTAATACTTTATTACCTAACTGCATGCTATCTTCGGCTGTTTTTGTCTGTGCTAAATCAATTAACACTGAGCGCAACATAGAGCTTTGATCTTTCAATGAAGTAAGATTAATATCGTCCAATTCTTCATGATTTTCTCTTTGCGCAAGCCACTTAGCTGCAACGGTACTCGCACCTCTCGTTGATAAAATATAAACCGATGCGCCTTTCGCACTGCTATTAAAGTGAGCATCTGCATGTATGGCTACAAATAAATCTGCATCACCTTTACGGGTTAATTTCAATCGGCCGTAAAGAGGCACAAAATAATCACCTTGACGGGTAAGCACTGCACGCATATGAGGTTGTTGATTAATTTCTTGTGCGAGTTTTTTTGCAATCGCTAATACAACGGTTTTTTCTTTTACTCCATTTACGCCTTTTGCACCTGGATCACGACCACCGTGCCCTGCATCAATGACAACGGTGGTAATTGTTGGCTTTTTAAATTCAAACACTGGCTCATTGGCAGCACGCGTAAGCGGTTTTTCTGCTATTTTTTCTACTACTTTACTCGCTGGAACAGTTTCAATGACTGGTGAGTTAGGAACTGACTTAATTGCAGGTGTTTTACTTTGGTTGTTATTCACATTAACCATTTCTAAGCGTAAATGCGCCCCGCTTAAATTACTATTTACAAATCTTGCTTTGATATGCACTGCCTCACGCATGTAAAAAGTAAATTGCAAGGTATGGGGTTTAAGCGATTGCATTTGCATGGATTTCACATTAGAACCAGCAAAATTAACAAGCTGTGTATCCATATGCTGATAGGTATCTTTGAATTCAATAATAACGCGATGAGGATTAGGACTATATTTAACTTTGCCAAATGTTTTTTTAGTTAAACTGAAAGTAATATTCGTGTGTTTGGAATTGGGTTCTATGAGCATGCTCGTTAATGAGCTAGATGCGCTACTTGCTACGCTTATTATCAATCCAAGAATTAAGATAATATACCGCACCATGTCTACTGCCCTTTAAAGTTGCTGCAATATATCACTTCCAAGTTGTGTTAGTGCAATAAAATTTACTTCTCTACCTGGGTCACAAAATTCAATATGACACTCTATATCTGCTTGCGCTAAAAAAGGTTTACCTTTATCCGGCCATTCAATTAAGCAAATAGCGGGTCTCGCAAAATAATCATCGATACCAATATGAATTAATTCATCAGCTGAATTCACACGGTATAAATCAAAATGAAATACCGTCTTATTTCCTAATTCATACGGCTCAACCAATGTATAAGTCGGGCTTTTAACTTTACCTTCGTAACCTAGCCCACGCAGTAATCCTCGGGCAAATGTTGTTTTACCGGCACCTAAATCACCGTATAAATAAATAATAGCACGAGTTTTTATAGCTTTTGCTACTGCTGCAGCTAAAGCTTGCATCGCGTCTTCATTGGAAACATTTTTTTTGATAGGCGATAACATCATGGGTGAGCTTCATGAATGGGATTGCATAAATAACGTAAATACAGCAATAAATCAGTAGCAACCATACCACGCTCGCCTTGCTCGGCGGCTAAATCGCCTGCTAAGGCATGCATGGCTACGCCTAATTTTGCAATATTTTCAATTGAAGCATTACTATTTTGCGCCCATAAACCACCCAACACACCCGATAAAATATCACCCATTCCAGCTGTTGCCATGCCTGGATTGCCGTAACGGCAAAGACCAGGGAGATCCTCTCCTTTTACTAAGCTGCCGGCGCCTTTTAACACACAAACACCATTAAATTGCTGCTGCATGCGATTGATAGCGCTTAGCCTATCTTCTTGCACAATTGATGCATTAGCATCGTTGAGTAAGCGCGCCGCTTCAGCAGGATGTGGCGTCAATATCCAATTACTGCGTTGCTGCGGATATTGTGCTAACAAATTTAATCCATCTGCATCGACTATCATAGAATGTGGCTGAGTAATAACGTAAGACCATATCTCTTTAGACCAAGCAGATTGCCCAAGTCCTGGCCCTAATACAATGAGGCTCGCTTTTTTAAGTAAAGGATCTAAGTCTTTAGCATGGGTAATACCATGTGACATGATTTCAGGATACTGACTATTTATTAATGCGGCATGGTCAGTATGTGTTGCAACACTCACCAAGCCAGCACCTACTCTTAATGCTGCACTGCCTGCCATGCGCACTGCACCGCTTAATCCTTTATCTCCGCCTACAATCAATACGTGGCCTGATAATCCTTTATGCCAATCTTTGGTGCGCGGTTTTAAATAAGCAGCAAACATACTCAAACGTATTTCTTCTGCGACAGGAGAAATGTTGTCCTCTACGTGAGCTGGTAATTGCAAATCATCCACTAAGACTTTACCTGAATATGCACACCCTGCTCCAGTTAACAAACCAAGCTTTAAACCTATGAAGGTAAGGGTGACCGTTGCATAAATGGCGTGTTCTTGCACGTAACCTGTATCAGCATTGACACCCGTTGGCACATCAATGGATAAAACTTGCGATTGCATTGCGTTGATTTTTGTTATGGCACCCTTCACTTCATTAGAAAGCTTACCATGAAGGCCTATGCCTAAAATGGCATCAACAATCACATCTGCTTTATCTAATACCGCTTCCATCGTAAATTTATGGAGAGATGAACCCGTTTTCTCATATTCATTTTTAGCCTGTAAAGCATAGCCTTGCATTTTACTTTCATCGCCTACTTGCCAAACAGTTACCTTAAGTCCCGCTTCATGGGCTAATGTAGCGAGAATATAACCATCGCCACCATTATTGCCGCAACCGCAAAAGACAGTGATAGTGTTAGCTGTTGGCCAATGTTTGAGTAATTGATTAAAAGCAGCAAGGCCTGCTCTTTGCATCATATCTTGCAAAGAAAGGCCGGCTGAAATGACTGTTTGTTCTATAGCACGTATTTGCTTACTTTGATAAATCGTCGTTTTTGCTTCCATGCAATATTCATCTCATTAAAAAGTAAATATGGCAAACGCTATCATTAACGCTGAGCAAATTAAAAGTAAGGTTAATAATGATTTGCCGCCTTGTACTGTATAACCACCATTAGCTAGTTGGCAATGGTAACGTCCACGCCATGCCATAAGAGGTGGGAATAGGATCATGAGAATGCACACACTGATGCCTGCGAAGCGTAAACCACCAATGAAAGCATCTGGCCAAAATAATACAACAGCCACAGGTGGGATAAAGGTAATAGCATAAATTAATAAATTACCACTACCGCGCTTTTCTACACTGAGTCCGTCTGATAAAAAGTCAGAAAGGCTAAGTGACACACTTAAAAATGAAGTCGCCATGCAAATAGAGGTGAAGAATTTCGCAAGCATGGTAATTGCATCACTGCGTAATAAGCTGGTAATAGCTGATAATAAATCACTATTAGAGTTAGGCGATTTTAAAATTTCTTTTAAACCTGGTGTACCATCTAATGGCACGACACCCATAATGACAGCATCCCAAGCAATGTAGCAAAGTAAAGGGATTAATGTACCCAAGAAAATGGCTTTGCGTAAAGAGGCTACATCATTGCCAAAATAAGTACGTAAGCTTGGAATAATCATTAAGCAAGTAAATGCAACTGCGGTGATGCTGATGCTATTAGGTGAAACCACTTCAATGAAATACCCGCCATTTAAGTTTTGCATAGTAACAAAAGGAGCGATAAGTAAAGCTAATAAAAAGAAAGAGCCTAACTTTCCAAACATAAGGCAGCGATTAACATAATCGACTAACCGAATACCAAAATAAACGATCACCCCAAATAACACAGTAAAAAGGATAGAGGCAAAAGCAGGTGGAACAGGAATACCCCAAGAGGTTAATACATAGTGAAATAAATCACCGCCTCCTGAAACATAAGCAGCAAGAATTGAATAAAGTAAGACTAAGTAAAATAACCAAGCCACGACTTGACCCCATTTACCTAATGTCGCGCCTGCCATTGAAATCAAATTACTATTGGGAGGAAGCCATAAATTCACTTCTAAGAATAAGAAGCCGCATGCTGTCATTAATGCCCAGCAGCTTACTAATAAGGCGGTTGATCCCCAGAAACCTGCCCCTGCTGTTGCGACAGGCAGTGCTAACATACCGGCACCAATAGTGGTCCCGACAATTAATAAAACGATGCCAAAAAATTTCGAATTCATACCGCCATCCTCGTTGTTTTATCTCATATTACTGAGTAATTCTTAAGGTCATCTGAGCATTTTTTAGTCTATTCTGCTAAGATGTTGTTTTTCTTGGATTTTAAATGGTTAATTTTTTAATTTATATAATATTTGCCCGGCAAGGGCACATGAACAAATTTTGAATAGAAACAATAGATAGTGGGAGTAAACCCACTCGCGTGACCGTCAATAAGTTTTTATAGTTGGCTATTATTTTTATCATAGCCAACCATCCTATAAAAATTAAATTGCTTTGTAAATGGAAAAGATAGCGCTCGCCATCATTGCACCACCTAAGACAAACACGATGCTTAACAGGAGTTTGCCGCCTTTAACATGATAAGGTGAAGTTAATTTTTTAAAATAACGGCCGCCCCACGCCATTGCGACAGGTAATAAGATTAAAAGAATGATGCTATAAATCCCTGCGTATTCCAGGGCTTTAATGAAAGCATTAGGGAAAAATAAAACTAAAATTAACGGTGGTAAAAAAGTAATGGCGTGAATCAGTAAAGCAGATTTGCCTTTCTTTTCTAGACTTAATCCATCTGCAAGGAAATCCGTTAAGCACAACGAGACACCTAAAAAGGAAGTTAGCACGCAAATAGAGGTAAACAATTTAGCAAAGAAAATAATTTGTTTTTGCTGAGCGGCTTTTGTCAGTAAAGTAATTAATCCACTTGTTGAATCTGGACTATGCAAAATAGCTGAGAGACTTTGTTCGCCTGTTAAAGGAATCACACCCATAATCGCTGCATCCCAAGCGAAATAGCAAATTAAGGGGATTAAACTTCCTATCATAATAGCTTTACGTATTTTCTTAACGTCGCCTTCAAAATACACACGTAAACTCGGAATGATAATGGCAAAACCAAACGAAGTAATCGTGACGGTGAGTGCCGTACCTGAATAAAGATGAGAAACAGCAAAGTAAGATAATTTTTCATAAGAAATGAAAGGGATTAACAAAACAATTAATCCCAGGTAAGCGAGTAATTTCAGCATCATTAAACCGCGATTCATGTAATCGACCGTTCTTATGCCAAGATAAACTGTAATACTAAAAATGAAAGTAAATAGCGTTGCACTCAACCAACGCGGTGTCTCAATATTTCCTAATGAAGCTAATAAGTAATGCAGCAAATCGCTGCCGCCTGCGATGTAGGCGCATAACAGTGCATAAAGTAGAAGTAAATAAGCAAGCCACGCAATAATTTGGCCTAGCGGGCCTAATGTGACACCTGCCATGGAAATTAAATTAGTACGCTGAGGCAGTGCTAGATTTACTTCTAAAATTAAAAATGCACTGACTGTTAATACCAACCAACAGGTTAACATAACAATAACTGAGCCAATGAAACCCAACTCTGCCGTTGAAACAGGTAACGCTAACATGCCGGCACCGATTGATGTGCCCACAATTAATAAAATACCGCCAATGAATCGTATATCCATTTTATTTCTCTTAACTTGTAATGCTACGCACTATCATAAATAAGGAAAGTAGTATCAAACCTGCTAACAATACTTTTCCACCTAACACGCGAAACTCGCTTCTAAAATGTTTATGGTAACGTCCGCGCCATGCCATGCATGCCGGCAATAAAATTTGTAAAACAATGCAATAAATCCCTGCATACTCTAATGCTGTGATAAAAGCATTTGGAAAAAACAATACAATAGCTAAGGGTGGCAAAAAGGTAATGAGATGAATTAATGCACTTTGTTTGCCATGTTTTTCTACTTGCAAACCATCAGCAAGAAAATCAGTCATTGCAAGTGACACGCTCAAAAAGGAAGTTAACACACAAACTGAAGTAAATAATTTAGCGAAAAAAGCCACACTTCCGCTTGCTACCGTTTGACTCAGCGTTGTCACCAATTGGCTAGCTGATGTTTCTGCATGCAAAATAGCGAGCAAACCATTTTCACCTTGCAAGGGAATGACACCCATAATGGCTGCATCCCACACGATATAACAAACTAAAGGAATTAAGCTGCCTATGATGAGTGTTTGTTTAAGTTTTTTTATATCGCCAGCAAAATAAATACGTAAGCTAGGCACAATCGCACCAAAGCCAAAGGAAGTAACTGTCACTGTCATTGCTGTTGCTTTTGTCATAGCCGGCCAATTACTAAAAGAAAGTTTCTCTGCATCAATGAAAGGGGCTAAGAAAATAACTAAAAGAAAATAGCCAGCAAACTTTAATACCATTAAGAAACGATTGGTGTAATCCACTGAGCGTATACCTAAGTAAACGATCAAGCCAAAAATCACCGTGAACATAATGGCTGAAAACCATAGTGGGATAGTAAAGTGAGCACGCTCTAGTAAGTAATGAAAAAGATCACTACCGCCTGCAATATAGGCACAAATTAGTGAGTAAAGCAGCAATAAATACATAACCCAAGCGATTAATTGACCTACTGGGCCTATGGTATTTTTTGCCATGGTGATTAAGTTATTATTTTGCGGAAGCCACAAATTAATTTCTAATAATAATAAAGCACCTGCAGTCATTACAAACCAGCAAATAAGGAGTAAGGCCACTGCGCTGGCAAAACCGAGTTCTGCTGTTGCAATAGGCAACGCTAACATGCCAGCGCCAATTGAAGTGCCAACGACTAATAAAATACTACCTATCAATTTGAAATCCATATTCTCTCCTAAGCGAACCAATTACCCTTGAGCAAAGATTATTCTATTAAGCCTAGCTTTGTTAGGGGTAAAGATAAAAAAGATAATGATATAAAGAGAGAATAATTACCTGCCGCGGCAGGCGTAACGATAAAAATAGGCGATTAAAAAAGACAAATTTTGATCCATGGGTGTATTTTCATTTATAATTTGACTCATCTTATAAGAATAAAGCGATTTTTGTCAAAAAATTCTATGCAATCATTAGCCGAGCAAATTAAGCAGTGGGGAAAAGAACTGGGATTTCAACAAATTGGAATCACAGATGTCGATCTTAGCCTCTACGAACCGCGCTTTTTAGCTTGGCTAGAAAAAGGCTTTCACGGTTGTATGGATTATATGGAAAAACACGGGACTAAGCGCACAAGGCCACAGGAATTACTACCTGGCACCCTACGCATTATCACCGCCAGGCTAGATTATCTGCCGCCAGATACAAATAGTATGCGTGTTTTACAGAATGAAAATAAAGCCTATGTATCACGTTACGCATTAGGGCGAGATTACCACCGTTTAATGCGTAAAAAGCTAGACCAATTAGCAAAGAAAATACAATCTGTCATGAACGATGTCGGTTATCGGGCATTTAGTGATAGCGCACCCGTGCTTGAAAAAGCATTAGCAGAAAAATCAGGTTTAGGTTGGATAGGTAAACATACCAACTTAATTAATTCCAAAGCAGGTTCTTGGTTTTTCTTAGGAGAAATTTATACCAATGCACCTCTACCTATTGATGAACCAATAACAAAAAGTCATTGCGGAAGTTGCAAAGCTTGTATTGAGGTTTGCCCTACACAAGCGATTGTTGCCCCTTATCAATTAGATGCGAGACGCTGCATCTCTTATTTAACTATTGAATTACGTGATGCAATTCCACTTGAGTTGCGTCCACTGATAGGTAATCGCATTTACGGATGTGATGATTGCCAATTATTTTGTCCTTGGAATAAGTTTGCAAAACCGACACAAGAAAAAGACTTTACCCCGCGCCATCAATTAAGTGACAGTGATTTACTAACCTTATTTGCATGGACTGAAGAAGAATTCCTGAGAAAAACCGAAGGCTCAGCTATAAGACGAATAGGCTATATTTCTTGGTTACGCAATATTGCTGTTGCACTTGGCAATGCACCTTATGCAACAGATATTGTTCAAGCCTTAGAAGCTCGATTAGCCTTTCCATCTGACTTAGTACGAGAACATGTCAGATGGGCATTAGATCAACATTATTCTCGATGTGTGGCGGGTACTAATAAATGTTCGCGATAATATTTTAATTCTTGAACTGAATCTCTAATATCATCTAGCGCTAAATGACGTGATTCTTTTTGAAAGCCGCCGTAAATTTTTGGCGCCCAGCGTTGCGCTAATTCTTTTAGCGTACTGACATCAATCAAACGATAATGAAAATATTTTTCTAATTGCGGCATGTAACGTGCTAAAAAGCGCCTATCTTGCCAGACACTATTGCCGCACATAGGCGACTTACCTTCAGGAACATAAAGCCGTAAAAAGGCTAACATTTCTCTTTCAGCTTGCGCTTCATCCACTTCACTTTCTTTAACACGCGCTACCAAACCCGATCCATTATGCTGATTCGTATTCCACTCATCCATTTGATCTAGCAATGCATTATCTTGATGGATAGCAAACACGGGACCTTCCGCTAAAACATTCAAATTGCTATCAGTAACAAGTGTTGCAATTTCTATGATTCTATCATGTTCAGGATTTAAACCAGTCATTTCTAAATCTATCCAAATAAGATTGCTTGAGCTAGGTATCATCAAAATTCCTTAATAAATAATGTATTGGCTTTAGGATGAATTATAAGCCTATTAAGCTAAAAATATAGCTGTAAATAGGTCATAGCAATTTAAGATTTGTTTAATAGATATTCATTATGATAGCTAGCTAATAATCATAAAACTGAGATTGTCATGCAAAACAGATCGTTGCTAACTCATCTTTTTTTTCATAAAAGCACAAGACCAGCCCAGCAACCCAACATACCCGTTTCATTCGAAGCTATTAAATATTTAACTTATAAAGAAACTACATCACGGGCTACTGTCAGAGTGGGTTTGCTACTTAACATGCTTAAATCGACCGTAGAACGACCTACTTTAGAGAATAGTAATGCTTTACATAAATTTATTCTGAGCAACTCATTATTAGAAAAAGAAATTTTATCGTCTTCATTAAGTGAGCGCGCTAAAGAGTATTTAATTTTACAATTGTCTGCTGTCAGAGACAGAAATAACTTGCTTCAATATATTAACTTTTTAATGCGCCCGG
Organism: Gammaproteobacteria bacterium; assembly: GCA_014132615.1. Taxonomy (GTDB): domain Bacteria; phylum Pseudomonadota; class Gammaproteobacteria; order DSM-16500; family DSM-16500; genus Aquicella. Next base: position 54,690 of record BMAH01000013.1, on the reverse strand, counting down.
AAATGATGGTATCTCAAACCAAACCGCTGCAAGAATTAGTTACTAGGCTGATGGAAACCATTCGCAACCCAAGCGAAGAAAATAAAATTGCTTTATACAAATTCATTAAAGCTGATCCTTTCTTAGAACTCTTAGTTTCAAGTTCAAACTTGCATGAACATGCAAAAGAATATCTATCGTCTGAATTAGCTAAAATAAGAGCATGGAACATGCCCAATGAGACACTATCTTCTTCTAATTTTAGAAATTAATTTTATTCATTAAACGAGGAATTACCATGCCAAAAAAATCCAACGCTACTGTTGCACCTTTAGCTGTGAAGACTTACAAAAAAAGAAATCGCTTTGCTATATTCGCCCAAGGTAATAGTTATTTCTTAAGCGCCTATAGAAAAGAAGCAAGAGAAGGTGAATCCCCTCTAGCATTTTTTATTAACCTTACAATTGCGATTCACCATTGCAAAGATGCTCTAGAATCTGATGGGCTTATTAGACAATTAAAACTCCACATTGCTAATAATTCAAACTTAAGCGATTTAATTGCTTGTTCTACGGTTAGTTCGTGCATGAAAAATCATTTATTTTATTATTTAGAAAAATATTCTCAAAGTGAACCTAACTTTTTCTTCAACGCATAAGTGACATCAATTTTTTTGTCGTGTAAATTAGACTGCCCATCTTAGAGCCAGGTAATAATATGTTCAATTTAGAAATGGCAGTCGCGATATACTGCGCCTATTTAGTTGGTTCCTTATCTAGTGCCATCATTGTTTGCCGCCTTATGGGCTTACCTGATCCAAGAACTGTGGGCTCAAAAAATCCCGGCGCCACTAACGTTTTACGCGTTGGAGGCAGGAAGGCTGCCATCATCACGTTGTTAGGTGATGTACTTAAAGGCGTTATTCCCGTATTAGTAGGAAAATGGTATGGATTTGGCTCCATGGGGCTTGCACTAATTGCTTTCGGTGCATTTTTAGGCCATTTATATCCTATTTTCTTTCGCTTCGAAGGGGGCAAAGGCGTTGCAACCGCAATAGGATGTTTACTTGCCCTATCTTGGCCTGCTGGTTTATGTTGGTTAGCAACATGGTTATTAGTCGCTGCTATTTTTCGCTATTCCTCACTCGCCGCCCTCATTGCGTCCTTACTTGCTCCTCTCTATATTTATATTTTCACTCACGATGATATTTACGTTTTGATTTTAATGTTAATGAGTGCATTACTCATTATGCGACATACTAGCAATATTAGAAACTTACTAGCTGGCAAAGAAAGCAAAATTGGACAAAAGAAAATTAAAGCGAGTTAAGTGTTTCAAGTGGCCAGCGTGGTTTTATTTCCACGCTGAGATCATCGCGCTGTCCTGCTAGTAATCGTTGGCAACCTGCATAAGCAATCATAGCGCCATTATCGGTGCAAAATAATTGGCGAGGAAAATGCAATGTAACTTGGTGCTCATCACACAAGGTTTGCAATCCTTTTCGCAAAGCAAGATTTGCCCCTACTCCGCCTGCAATAACCAAACGTTTAAACCGTGTTTCTTTGAACGCACGTCTACATTTAATCACTAATGTTTCGACAACCGCTGTTTGAAATGCATAAGCAATATCTGCTTTAGTTTGCTCATCTAACCCTTGAGCTTGCACAGTATTTAAGGCAAATGTTTTTAAGCCGCTAAAACTAAAATCAAGTCCCGGCCTATCAACCATAGGACGTGGAAATTGAAAACGTGGCTTACCTTTTTCAGCTAACTTAGCAAGCGCTGCACCGCCTGGGTAGCCTAAACCCAACAATTTAGCTGTCTTATCGAAAGCTTCACCGACAGCATCATCCAAGGTATCGCCTATGGTTTGATAATTACCTAGCGCTGAGACTTTTACTAATTCAGTATGGCCACCTGAAACTAATAACGTTAAAAAAGGAAACTGTGGTTTCTCTTCTTCTAAAAAAGAAGCAAGGATATGCCCCTCTAAATGATGCACCCCCACAGCAGGAATTTGCCAAGCAAAAGCTAGCGTTCTTGCAAACATGGCACCCGCTAATAAAGCGCCTGCTAATCCTGGGCCTTTGGTAAAGGCAATAGCATCGATTTCTTTAGACTCAAGATTAGCCTCAATTAATACGTCTTGGATTAAGGGCAATATTCTGCGCATGTGATCACGGGAAGCAAGCTCAGGCACCACGCCACCAAAAGGTGCGTGTATATCAACTTGACTAAATAAGTTATGCGCGAGCAACCCGTGCACGGAATCGTACACTGCTACCCCTGTTTCATCACATGAAGTTTCTATACCTAAAACACGCATTGATAAACTTATTGCCAGCAAAATAAAGTCGTGTATTTTAGCGGTAATTGATTACGAGAGTATAGAGTTATGATTCCTTCACCGACTGACTTATCTTATTTCGTGGAAGTAGCTAACTTATTAAACCTATCCCGGGCCGCAGAATGCCTAAGCATTAGCCAACCCTCATTAACGCTTGCTATGCAGCGGCTGGAGAAATCCGTAGGCACTCCCCTTTTTACTAGACACAAACACGGGGTTTCTTTAACAAGAGCGGGTAAGCAATTGTTAAATCATGTCAGAATTTTAAAAGAGCACTGGGACACGATACGCGCTGAAGCCCTCTCCTCTATCAATGCTATACAAGGCACCTTCCGGTTAGGCTGTCATACTTCTGTGGCACTTTGTACCTTCCCCCATTTTCTCGGTGATTTATTAGAGCAATACCCTAAATTAGATATCCAATTAAAACACGACACTTCGCGCAAAATTACTGAACAAGTGATTAGCTCAGGGATAGATGTAGGTATTGTAGTTAACCCAGTTAAACACCCTGATTTAATTATTAAAAAATTAAGCGCAGTAAAGATAAGCTTATGGGAAAGTCCTAATAAGACTAGAAAAATTCAGGATTTAAATTCTGATCAAACGGTATTAATTGGCGATCCCGATTTAATTCAAACGCAAACTATTTTAGAGAAAATGAAAAAATTAGGCATGAACTATAGCCGTTTTGTCGCAACGACTAGCCTTGAATTGACTGCAGATTTAGTAAAAAAAGGGTGTGGTGTAGGCATCTTGGCTGGGCATATTGCATTATCAAGGCAACTAGCCCCCGTGCCTAAATCCCCCTCTCACGAAGATGAAATTTGCTTATTATACAGACGCGAAAACCGGCATATTAAAGGATTGGAGATGATAGTAGAAGCTATAGAGAAAGCTCTTTTGGCCATTTGATCTCAATTTAACCAGATAATTAAGGTATTTTTCTCACCTCCCTTTGCTTTTCTTGCCTTATGGCATTAGAATTGACCCTCTTATATTTCTAATAACCTAGGGTAAAGCTTCAGTTATGCCAACAGTACGCGTAAGAGACAATGAAAATTTTGAATTAAGTTTACGTCGCTTTAAACGTCTTTGCGAAAAAGCGGGTATTTTAGCCGACTTAAGACGCCACGAATTCTATGAAAAACCAACCTGGAAACGTAAACGTAAAAAAGCAGCCGCTGTTAAACGCTATCAAAAGAAAATTTTGCGTGAACATATGGCATTAGAGCGCGATCGTCAGCCTATCGGCACCGGTAAAAAAGAAGATAAAGCGGCTTAAATTTCACAGGGTGGGTTAGACCATGAGTTCTGCGATCAAGGAAGCGATCCTTGAAGATATGAAGACAGCCATGCGTAGCCAGGATAAAGACAAACTGGGTACGATTCGATTAATCATGGCAGCGCTTAAACAACGTGAAGTTGATGAGCGTATTGTATTATCGGATGAACAAGTTCTAGCTACCCTCAACAAGATGATCAAGCAACGCCGGGATTCTATTTCTCAGTTTGAATCCGGTAATCGCCCTGATCTTGCTCAAAAAGAAGCAGAAGAAATTAAAGTCATTCAACTTTATCTTCCTGCCCAACTTTCAGATGCAGAAATTGAGCAAGCTATTGCTGCTGCTTTACAAGAATCTGGCGCCACCTCTGCTAAAGACATGGGTAAAGCGATGGGCATACTTAAAGCTAAGCTTCAAGGTAAGGCAGATATGACTTTAGTTAGTGCGAAAGTAAAGGAAAAATTAGCAAGTTAGTTTCTAAATACCAAATGAAGGGAAAGGCTATGGAAAGCCGTCATTCGACTACTAGTAAACTTTTTAAAATACTAACCCCCAAACATTTACTTCCTCCCTTTCTACTTTCTTTATTGTCACTTAATGAAGCTACCGAAGCGGCTCCAATTACCATCTTGCACGGCGTCGCAAGCACTTGCCAAACGCATGCTCAGTTATATTTTTGGGATGAAAATAATCAAAGCCTTTATCAAATTATAGCTTCCAAGCTATGGGAACCTATATTGAATCAACTTGGTGTAGGCGCCTGTAAAGTTAACCCATTTGGCACATTCCCTGTTGTTAATTATGAGCAAATAGCAGCTTGGAATGCTAATTTCGATACTGCCTTTTTTTTAAGGGGGCTAAATCAAACTGCTCACACTAATCTAGAAAATTGTATACGAGAGTTATTTGATACCGTAGAGCAAGAAGAAAAAACAGGATATAGCGATGGCATTCTCTTCATAAGCCTACTTATATTGACTATGGCAGCATTAGCAGCTTGTGCATTTTTATATTATGCTAGTGTCGACCTCTTATACCCATCCAATTCTGAAGAATTACAACCCATTATCGCTAAACCGATTGCAAATAAAGATGCAGAAGAGCAATCCTATGCAAAACCCTGTTTTAGGTTTTAACTTATCCTTTTAAACCTGAATTAGCTAAACTTGAGGAAGGATTCTCTCTTGGTTGCTCTGCAGGCGTTCTAATTATTTCTATATTATTCTCTTTATCTAAAATCAACTCCATAGCGCCTGGAATATATATTTTATAATTCCTATTTGTTAGGAAAACCTGACAGCTATTATTAATGCAAACATCATTATTTACCTTAACTTGAAGAGCTTTTTCATCATTAATAGTTACCCATCTCTCACCACGTACCGTAATAGCTTCAGCTGGACAGCTAATTGGCCGAAATAACTTTCCAAAAAGAAGGGTATTGTTTGAAACAAGTTCATTACTTAAGCATTTTAATGCTAAATTCAAATATTCTTGTATAAATTCCGCACGGTTTAAAATGCCAACACGAGAAAGCACAACAAATCCTTCCGTTGTAATTGCATCGTCAACGGCCTTTTCCATAATTTCTTTGGTGAAATCGTAAGGACAATAGCTCTTAGCCATATCTAATTCATTTACCTTACCAATAATTTTTTTTCCTAAGGCGTTATGCTCTTCTTCATCAGTAAAAATATAGAGACCATATCTACTTCCCAAATCAACTAAATACCGATGGTTTTGGTAATTGATAATAATAAATTGCAAACGTGATACAGCTTGGCCTAATTTTAGATCTGGATAAGAAGAAATTTCTCTACCAAAACAAGTGACTTCGATGCCAGCAAAATTTTCTAATGCTTTTAATAGCGCAAGACCAATATGACAACGCTCGCTAGCTTCCTTCTGTTTTTCCCCTGTAGCATTATTAGCAAATTTAGTTTGATTTAATTCTTTACGGTATGATTCTATAAATTTTGCTTTTATCTCTGATAAATTAAGCGCTTGTTTGGCCTTATAAGTAGAAGAAACAATTGGAGGAAAAATAGAAGTGGTAGATGATCTCATCATGATGCTCCTCATTTTAAAATTATATTTCTTAAAATGTAACGTGCCATCACTACAAACAGTGAGCTAGCCTAATCTATTTTTTTGCAGATAACAATGATGATTGTGGCTAAGCTTTACTCTTTTAATGCTAACTGTTAACCTTCAGAGCGCTTTAATAATAATAATCAAAAGGATAGCTTTATGCAGGATCGCATCGCTGGACAATACTTAGAACAAGCCATTCATGCCTCTATTGAAAGTAAAAACTTCAAACAAACAAAAGAGTTAATTCAAGCAATTGGCGCTATGGCAAATGTAAATCTAGCCTGCAAGGATGAATCAGGACGCCACTTATTATCTCATGCCTTAGCTTGTAATGCTGACGATGAATTATTGCAGATTCTATTTAAACTTCTTAAAGATGAAAAAGTTATTTTTGATGCAGATATAGAGGGACGTACACTGCTATGGTATGCAGCAAAAGCAGGTAACGTTGAATTTTTAAAAGTAGCAATTGAAGTAACTGAAGATCTATGGCTTAAAGCCGATAATTATAATTTATCCCCTTTAGATATCGCAATAAAATTTAACAGAAAAAAAATACTAATTGTCTTATTAAATGAATTACAAAAATCAAAACAAATAAACGAAATTATTAACAAAACAACGCTAGATGGTAAAACCGGATTACATTTTGCTTGTGAAGCGGCCTACTTTACTACAATTGCTTTACTACTTTCTTATGGCGCTAGCTTAGACATTGCTGATAATAAACAAATTACACCTTTTCAATTAATTTGTGATTTTGAAACAGATGAACTACTTGCTATTTATAGTTTGCTTCCTGAAAAATCTATTTCTCCTGACCAACAAAGAAAAGGTAAAGAAAAAGAAATAGAAATAGAAAATGAAGACGAGTATTTAAATAAACAAATTTTCTTGCAACGCATATCTGATTATCTACATCAACATGGTCCTAGCAAAACAAATGTTAACAACTTTTATTTTCAAGCTTGCGGTCTAATGGGATTAAAAACGCTTATTTTAGCAAAATTGGAACATGGCTTAAATGTCAATCGCGTCTTCTATAAAGCGATAAAAGATAGTGTTGAAGAAAATGCAAATGGTATTACTCATACTCCAAATTATTATTCATCACCTTTACCTTTTGAAATACTAAGTGAACTACCTCACTTCAATAAAAGATTAAATGCGGAAGGCAAGAAACCATGCTCGAATACTTTGATTCAAAAAAAATTAACTACGGCTTTTAAGCAAGTTAATAGTGATAGAAATGAATTATCCAAATTAATTGCTGACATTAATCTTTATTTACATACATTCCAAGCTCTTTCTCCCCACTCTAAAACTAATCGAAAATTGCTTATTTCTCTTCCATTGTTAATAAGCGCATTATTGTGCTTAACCTGTACTGTGCTAATAGCTGTTGGCGCTTATTACTTAAAAATAGCTGATCAAATGGAAGATAGGGATGAACATTTAAAAACACACTGGAAAGGATTTAATTTAACTTTGGCAGGCTCGCTGAGCCTTACCCTGGTTGGCTTTTCAGTGATCATGGGCTGTAATCTTGTTAACCATAGATGGGATAAAGAAAGAATCATTAGCAAAAACAGTTGGGATGATATTATAGATTCCTTAAATAGTTTATTGAATAACCTAGAAAATAGGCGTGAGGAAAACTTTCCCACCACTCCAAAGACGCTGGAGAATTTAGGGAGCGCAATAAGAAGTTTAAATGCAAGCCAAACACGTAGCCAAGCGATCACCACTTTCCAATCTATTAAGACTAGCCTCGATGAACTTCGCTCTGATATAAATCGTAACCAAATTCCTATTGGCTTTTTTCACGAATCACAAGCCGACTTAGAAAACCAAGCATGGCAAGAAGAGGCTGCTAAGGAACCCTTATTACCCCACCTCAACTTTCTTGAAAATTTTTGATTAAATGACAGGCTTCACCCGCTCTGCTATAAATAACGTACTTGCATGCGACAGAGGCCAGTATGAGCATTCCACGGGACTTTATTGATTTATTATTAACCAAGGTTGACTTGGTTGATTTGATTAAACTACAAGTGCCTCTACCTAAAAAAACGGGTAGTAATTATTTTGGGCGCTGTCCTTTTCATACTGAAAAAAGTGCTTCCTTTTCTGTCAGCCAACCCAAGCAATTTTATTATTGTTTTGGCTGTGGCGCGCACGGCAATGCTATCGATTTTATGATGCAGCATGATCGCTTGAGTTTTCCCGAAGCAATTGAAGCATTAGCTCGTCAAACCGGCTTGGAAGTGCCTAAAACTGTTACGCAGGCAACTAAAAGCGATAATCTTAACGATCTCTACGACATGGCAGAAAATGCCATGCATTATTACTATAATCAAATGCGCCAATCGCAACGCGCCATCGATTATTTAAAGCAGAGAGGCATTTCCGGCAAAACCGCTCAGCAGTTTAACTTAGGCTATGCTCAACCAGGATGGAGCCATATACTCGATACCTTAGGGCAAACACCCGCTGATAAAAAAAAGCTGTTAGATACAGGCTTAATTATTAAAAAACCTGATGCAAATGATTATTACGACCGTTTTCGTGATCGCATCATTTTCCCTATTCGCGATTATCGAGGCCGCTACATTGGTTTTGGCGGGCGCATTCTAGATAAAGGCGAACCCAAATATTTAAATTCCCCTGAAACCCCTTTATTTCAAAAAGGCCATGAATTATATGGACTTTATCAAGCCCTACAGAGCAATAGACAACTAGATAAGGTATTAATTGTTGAAGGTTATATGGATGTCATCGCCCTCTTTCAACATGATATTACTTATGCCGTTGCCACCCTTGGCACAGCTACCACCCCTCATCATTTGCAACGTCTTTTTAGATATAGCTCTAACCTTATTTTCTGTTTCGACGGCGATCAAGCTGGCCGCACCGCCGCATGGCGTGCCCTGCAAGTCTTATTTCCTCTGATGCAAGATAGCTTGCAAATACAATTTCTCTTCCTACCTGATGGCGAAGATCCTGATTCCTTAGTTCAAAAAGAAGGGAAGGCCTCATTTGAAGAGAGAGTCAATAAGGCGCATTCACTCTCTACTTTCTTCTTCCAAACATTAAGCCAACAAGCGGATATGGCTAGCATGGAAGGACGCGCACGCTTTGCGACTCAAGCTTTAAATTACATCAAACAGTTATCCGCTAATTTATTCCAAAGTATTTTGATAGAAGAATTAAGTAAACGAGCTCGCATAGATATAAATGAATTAAAACAACAGGTTAAGGGTAAAGAAGCCCCTAAAAATTCGCCTCCTTTGCAAGCTACAACAACCATCAAATTGCCCACTTCTATCAGATTAGCTATTACTTTATTACTCCAACATCCTCACTTAGCGGGCTTGATTAAAACGCCTTTACCTACTAACACATTGCCCGGCCATACATTCCTTTGTCAATTACTTGAAACCATACAAAAAAGCCCCAATATAACGACAGGTGCCTTGCTCGAATACTGGCGGGGCCAAAAAGAGGAAGCACTTTTAGCTAAACTAGCCCAAATAGATCCTATAGTCCCTGAGACTGGGATAGAAAATGAATTTTTAGGGGCAATCAAGCAAATAACCCTCTCAACTTACGATGAGGAAATTAATCGCTTACTAGCTAAAGCGGCTCAAGAGGGTTTATCTGACGAAGAAAAGGTAGCATTGACAAGCTGGATAACGACAAAAAAGAGCCTCTATAGCTCATGACTTTATCCATATATTAGTACATAATATCTGATTGTCTCTGCTTTGGTTTATAATTTATACAAGCCGATTAAATCTAATACAGGTTGCTACTATGGATCACGATTCACAAAAAGAATCACAGAAGTCTCGTCTTAAAGAATTAATAACTCGCGGTAAAGAGCAAGGCTATCTTACTTATGCTGAAGTAAACGATCATCTTCCAGCAGATATCACCGATCCTGAACAGATTGAAGATATTATCAGCATGATCAATGACATGGGCATAACTGTTTCTGAAGAACCCCCAGAAATGGATGAATTACTACTAGCTGAAACTGATGCAGTAGAAGATGATGCGGCAACGGAAGAAGTTGCTAATGCGCTAGTGGTTGACGGTGAATTAGGACGTACAACTGACCCTGTTCGTATGTATATGCGTGAAATGGGCAGAGTGGAGCTTCTTTCTCGTGAAGGCGAAATTGCTATCGCCAAGCGTATTGAAGAAGGCGTTAACCAAATGTTAACGACGCTTGCTTATCAGCCTCAGATGATCGCTGAAGTGTTAGGTGATTTTGATAAAGTTGAAAAAGGCGAATTACGCTTAAGCGATATTATTAGCGGCTATATCGAACCTAACTTAGAAGGCGAAGAAGAAGAGGAAGACGAAGAAAGTAGCGGCTCAGGTACGCGTGCTAATGCAAAGCCTGCTGCTGCAGAACCCGTTGCTGCTGAAGAAGAGGAAGAAGGCGAAGATCCTTTTGATGATGAAGCAGGACTCGATCCAGTCAAAGCCAAAGAAAGATTTGAAGAATTACGCAAAATCTACCTTGATACTGTTGCGGCAGAGAAAAAGCACGGGCAAAAGCATAAAAAGTTTTTAGCTAAACGTGAAGAGTTAGCAAAATATTTCATGGATATTAAATTGTCTCCACGTCAATTTAATAAGCTATCGCGCAAAATGCGTAATTTACTCGATGAAATTCGCTCGCAAGAACGCAACATCATGGATTTATGCGTTAATAAATGTAAGCTGCCGAGAAAAGCATTTATCAATGCATTTATTAATAATGAAACTAATTTAGATTGGCTGCAAAAAAGTCCGGCAGGCGCTCATGATTTTGAAAAATACATGCCTGACATTCAACGTTCGCAAAAGAAATTAATTTCGCTTGAAGAACAAATGCGCATGACGATTGCTGAAATCAAAGAGGTCAATCGCCGCCTTTCTATTGGTGAAGCAAAAGCGCGAAGAGCTAAGAAAGAAATGGTGGAAGCTAACTTGCGATTAGTTATCTCTATCGCAAAGAAGTATACCAACCGCGGCTTACAATTTCTTGATCTCATACAAGAAGGCAATATTGGTTTGATGAAAGCCGTCGATAAATTTGAATATCAACGCGGTTATAAATTCTCAACCTATGCAACTTGGTGGATACGTCAAGCAATTACCCGCTCTATTGCAGATCAAGCGCGTACTATTCGTATTCCTGTACACATGATAGAAACGATTAACAAATTAAATCGTATTTCTCGTCAATTGCTACAAGAAACCGGTCAAGAACCAACGCCAGAAGAATTAAGCCGGCGTATGAATATACCGGAAGATAAAATCCGTAAAATCCTCAAAATCGCCAAAGAGCCTATCTCCATGGAAACGCCAATTGGCGACGATGAAGATTCTCATCTGGGCGATTTCATAGAAGATAACAACACCATATCCCCTATTGATGCTGCGACTAATTTTGGATTATCTGAAGCCGTACAAAAAGTACTAGGCTCACTCACCCCAAGAGAAGCCAAAGTATTACGTATGCGTTTTGGTATCAATATGAACACGGACCACACCTTAGAAGAAGTAGGCAAACAATTCGACGTAACCCGCGAACGCATACGTCAAATTGAAGCCAAAGCCCTACGTAAACTCCGTCACCCTTCAAGAGCGGAACAATTACGCAGCTTCTTAGAAGAACAAGAGTAAAACCAAACACTAGCGCTTGCAAAAAGACTAGAAAGCAGCGCTAGTTCGATATATCATTGCACCCTCACTCGCAAGAGCGGGCCCATAGCTCAGTTGGTTAGAGCAGAGGACTCATAATCCTTTGGTCCTAGGTTCAAGTCCTAGTGGGCCCACCAATAGAATCAATGACTTGGATACAATCACAACGAAATCACCCCCTCCAAGGGACACTCCTGGGACAGTTAGAGACAATAAATCACAACAGATATTTGAAATCTCCTTTAAGAATCATCTCCTATTAACTCATCGATTTTATCTTCTTATGAATTAACACACCCCTAGCAGGCTATCTGACAAACAACCCTGCCAATCAACATTAAGATAAGCAGAACACCCCAGGAAATAAGAATAAAATCCAGGAAATACTCATATTCAAAAATAATTTTTGTGGCTGTAACAATATAAAGCCAATATATGCCTATATTAGATAAGTCTAAAACATAACCACCAGGCTTATATTCACCATCAATAGTTTTGTTTTCTGTTTGCATAACTAATTTGCCATTAATCATATACAGGTCTTTTGCGGGATGGATTACACCAGGAAAATCATCCAAGAGATTATCTTTTTTAATAGCACCCCTTCTCTCCAAAAATTCTCTAACGTACTTCCTAAACTCTAGAGTTATAGCATTACTTTTATTTCGGCGAACATCTCTAATTGTCCAAAAAATAAATAACATGATAATTAAAGGCAATATATAAATTGTCACAGAAGGAGCGACTATATGCCCTCCATAAATCGGTATATTAATTGAGTGAAATATAAACAAGCAAGCAAAAACAAAAAGACAAACCGAGAAGAGCTCTTCATTTTATGTCGCCGCCTCCATAGCTAAATATTACACACATCGCGCCAGGCTTTTTCCTGAAACACACAAAAACCGCGATTTTGATAACCCTATTACCCCAATAATGTCCCAGAAACGCATAGCACAGTAATAAAATATTATTTAATCAACCTATTAAGATAAATAATCATAGGATTATTTATCCTTCGATCCTGATTCAAATTTCTAGCCAGTAGCCGTGATGGAAGCGCAGCGGACATCAAGGTTCATAAAAATTCACAAAGGCAATGTTCCTTGATGTCCGCTGCGCTTCCATCACGGCTACATTTATTTATAAAGGCTTAGCATCGATTAAAACAAATATTATTATTTTCTAAATTTAATTTAGAAAATAACTCTCGCAATTCGCCTTTAGCATAATCCATTGGAGTCTTGCCGAGGATATTTTGCGTGTCTAATTTCGCGCCTCTTTGTAACAACATTTCAGCTATAGTACTGGCTTTAGCCTGTCTTTGCGGATCATCTCCCAAACGGTAGACGAGCGCTACCCAGTGCAATAATGAGGATTTGCTGATACCAATTTCGTGTATATCAGAGCCATTATCTAATAACAACTCTAATGTATCTTTATCTAACAATATAGCTGACCAAACAGCTGCATTATCATCAAAGTATCCTTTAAAATTTACATCGGCGCCATTTGTTGATTTATTCATTGCCGATTTACCTCGACTAATGATTTGTGAAGCAAATTCTTTATTTCTTAAACCAGCGGCAACAATCAATGAGCCATTAGCATGTTGAGGATTAGCCCTACATGTTACTGCATACTTCTTTATTAAATTTAAAAAGTTTATATTAATTTTTATTTCTTGAGCATCAGCATTTTGTTGGCGAAGAATAGTAAATATTTCTAAGCTATCTTTTATATAATTAACTAGCTCGATGGCTTTTACTTCATCTGATACTAGTTTTAATGCATTAGCAAATAACTGCTCTTTGCCTTTATCACCCTCTAATAGCAAATAAAATGCAGCAACAAAATCTGATTCACGTATAATTTCAAGACCGTAATCTAAGCGATAATTAACAGGCGCACCGAGATTAACAAATTGACGGATTTCTTCTACATTTTTGCGCTGAAATGCATCGGCAAGTTGACGACCTAACTCAATTTTCTCAGCCTCTAACAATAACAAATCATTGGATTGAATTTTTTCAACATAAATAATTTCCATATTACGAAAAAACATAGTATCCCTCTACAAGTAAAATTTTTATCTATTTTTATCGTAGAGAGTCATTCCTAAATAGGGTAAAACTACCGTAACCAACGTAATTTTTTAAAATGTTATTGTTGATTAAAAATCTTATAAAGAAGTTCCGATTTGGTTGATACACCCAGTTTATTTTTTACATTTTCAATATAGTGCTCTATTGTGCGAGGAGATAAATTAAGCTGGGCAGCTATTTCTTTTGCTGTATTTCCTTTCGCAAGCAACGTAACACATTCTGTTTCGCGCTTTGATAAATAAATATCACCTAATGACGAATGGAAAAAAGGGGACACCCGTTTATCATTTTCTGGCGAATTTAATATACCCAGTTTAGACATTTGTTCTAACGAATTAGCAAGCGAGTGAACACCCGGAATCACGCTACAGCCAAAAATACCGCAAATTTTATTTTCGGCATTATATAACGGAAGAATGGTTGTTAAGCATTGAAAACTTAAAGAATCTTTTTTAATTACATCTTCTTCTAAAATTTTTATTCGTTTATTCTTTAAAACTTCCTTATGGCCGCCTGTAACATATTCTGCCGTTTTTTTTGTTGCAACATCAAAGATGGTTTTTCCAATTGCATCATCTAATGAATGAAATCCGCATGCTGCAATCGCATGTTCATTCATTTGTAACACGGCACTCTCAGTATTGGTTAAATACACACAAAAGGATTGCTTTAGTAAAGCTTCCATTGTTATTTCGGACGCAAAATGATGATAGGAAGAGGGTGGTTTTATTAATTTAAGACCATTCCCATAAGGAAGCACAGAGAATTTACTATCTGTATTAAGTAATTGATGCTGTAATAACATTGTTAAAGCTGCTTATTGTCTGATCAAAATAAATGCAAATAATATAATTTTATTTGGTTGATGTCGATTGAAATAGCACTTTTCATCAAACGAACAGAGATTTATTATTCATTTAGTGTTTAATAATTCTACCTTTTGAGAATACTAAAGTGAGTAATAATCGTATCCCCCTTTTTTCTGAGCTTTCCATTCAACGCGTGATTGGTTTAGCTCTTACATTTCTTACGACTAGGATAGCTGCTGAAAATATTATTAAGGATGATCTTCATGGCCGAGGTATTTCTTATAAGCTTAATCAGCATGAAATTGACTTCCCATTAATTACCCCTGAACAAAAAGATTTATTTGCTTTAATTGTTTTCTTGAGTATCTGCGGGATGGTGGGACTTTTAGTTACGACTTCCTTATGCTTGCACAAGGTTAAAGCTACCTCTCTCAAAAGAGGGAAAAAAAATATTTCTCAAAAACCATCAACTCGCAATAAAAAAAATAAACAATCTAAGACTCGCTCTCCCGCGCCGCTTTCTAAAAATGTAATTGAATCTAAATTAAAATTACTCAAAGAACGTCATAATTCTATTATCAAGCAATGTAAAAATTTAGAAGAAACTTTTAATTCCGTAAAAACATTACATGAGCAACAAGTTGGAAATTTGCCTTTCAAAATAAAAAAATCTATTAAGTTAGATGATAAAACAGTAATAGACGACTTAAAATCTTATATTAACTTAGCCAAGCCCGAGTTAGATATAGTTATTAAAATGGTTTATGAGCTAGGCAATAATCCCTCGCAACATTCGTTAAAAAAATGCGATTGTTTGTTAGTTAAATTTGGAAGTTCGTACGGTAAAGCTATTCATGAATACGCGCCAAATTTTCACAAGTATAAAGAGCAGTTAGATCAATATTATATTCAGTTAACAGAATTGGCTGATAAAGCTAAAAAAGAAAGAAAAAATCTCTTATCTAAGAATAAAACATCATTGCCTTCCCTTACTAATACTAAACTGTGTGATCCAAATCCAGTTAACAAAGAAAACAAAGCCAAAGAATCAGCGCCATCAACATCGACAAGAAAAATAAAGGCCATAGTTAAACTTGAAAATTTACCAACCCCTACAAGCTCAACATTATACAATGCCCCTCCACCAGATTTTAATAACCCTGACTGGAAAAAATTACCTAGAAAAAAATTGGATGATGAATTTATAACGATTGCTTCTCATAGCTCTCCTATTGCATCAAGCAGAGAACAGCTAGATGTTAAAATTCATGGTAAAAGTCTCATGCTAGAGGAAAGTTTACATTTACACATCGATGCACTTAAACATATTTTTACACAAGGAAAGCATGAAGATGATGAGCCTGAGATTCAAAGACATGAAATCTTGCTACACTTAATAAAAATTTGCAATAATTATACCGAACAAACCAATAATCTATTACAGGCATTACGCGTCTCATTAGTGCATCCAAAAATAGAAAGAAATTGGTATGATGACCCATCAAGATTACACGATTTTTTACAGTCTTATTTACAAAAATTACAAACTGAATCTGAAGAAATATCTACTGCCAGCACAAATGCACTTCTCTTTGCTATTCAGCAAAATTCTGCTGTTGAGAATGCTTTTAATCAAGGCCCTTCAAATTCCGGCATATTTAGTGTTAAAGAAAAAAATAAAGGCAGCATTACATTGGGTGATTACACTGATCAAGCATACAGAGATTTAATTAAGTCATTTTTACAAAAACATATAACCACTATCGAAGAAATACGCGAAAAGTTAGATCACAACCCCTCTTCTTTAAAAGCAAATCAATATTGTTACGCTATTCAATATCTAATTTTAATTATTGTTAAAAAAAGTAAAAAATTAGGAGAGGGTTTTGTGGATAACCTATATCAAACTCAGCTAGCTGCGTTACGCAATATAACGGCACACCAAGATAGAGAATATTCTGTCACAGAGATAAAAACCTTTGTTGATCTTAACTTTAATCAATTTGCTAATAATTTTAGAAAGAAATATTCGACTATGAACATGGTGATTAAAACAGCATGATTAAGGCAAACTAAGTAGGATATAATGAGACTATTCCTCTTTTGCGTTACTTTGGTTAATCCTCCTATGTTATATATCAATGGGATAAGCTAAAGAAAGCACCGCGTTTTCTGAGTCAAAATCAGTGCATTTAAGCAAACCTTAATATTTGCCGCCTAAAAATACAAAAACCAACTTTTACAAGCAGTTAAGCTTCCCTTAAACAAAGACTGACGAACTGTTGCTAAAATGCGAATTAACTGTTGCTAATATGATTTAGATAGGATAAATATTTTAGTTTGGTCTATAAAAAGCAAAAAGTTAACGGGTGAGGAGTGGGTGTATGACTAGATTTTCCCAAATTGAGAGCGCATTCAGAAACGTGGAAGGCAAAGTAGCTAACGTTGTAAACACAGCGGAGCAAAAATTAAACCAATTTGCCGACGAATACGATCATAACGTCACCATTTCCCGCATTTTTACTGTTATAAACAATCTTTTTACTGGCGTTTCAGATGAAACTTATTGGGACAGTCAGCCTATAATCGCCGCCCCTTTATTAGGTGGCACTATTACTTTAGCCGTATTAGGCATCATAGTAAAGCAAGTGCAAGCTGATGATCAAAATGAAATAAACCATCCATATCACCTTCTATTAAGCATGATGAGAGAAGCAAACCGCATTGCTGACAGAATGTTTAAAGAATATAAAGTGGATTGTGCCAATGCAATGAAGCAACAGTTTTTTGAAGATTTAGGGTTTAAGCATTTAAATATAAACAATTTCGATGAAGAATTTCATGAGTTAGCAAGCTTCTTATATTTAGCCAACCCTGGCGTAAGCCGTGTAAGAAGACTCGCTAGACAAGCTTTAGCGGAAAGATTTTTCACTAAAAAAACCTTAACGAAATTAGAAAAATCTCGTCACCGCTTTGAAGATTATATCTATGGCGAAACTATTACAGCGGACGAAGGTAGCTCTTCTAATCCCAGACGTAAAAATAATGGATTATTAGCGCTGGTTAATACAGACCAAAAGCATAGCCATGCACCTACAATGAAAGGTAAAGAAATCATTATTAACGATGATGATTTCGAAGAGGATAGTGATGAAAGAGCAGGCTTATTGAAAGAGCCTCCAAAATCGAGCCCTATTCTTGCTCCTGTTAAATTAAATGCTTGGGAAAGATTTGTTACACGCTTCTTTTTTACTAGCGGTGACTTACATGATTTAGGTATGGAAAGTGAAGCACCCACTACTTTCCTTGGTAAGAGTTATTTGAAGTTTAAAAACCTGATTTCTCACATTTGGGTTGAAACAACGAATTACAGTCTATATTACTGGGTAGCTTGGGCAGCCGTCTGGTTAATCATGCCAGCAGCAATTGCTACTGCTACTGCTACCACATTGGGCTCGGCGCTGACTTTATTTATTCCCATGGCTCCGTCCTTACTATTTTTCGTTACCAAACCTTTTAGATCTAAATCGGTTGACGAAAAAACTGCTGCTCAAAGTGCTGCTGAAAAAACAGCTTATGAAATTTCCTTTGCTAAAACACATGTACGTAAGCTGCGCTATGCTTATGAAAAATTACATGGACAAAGAATGGATGCGTTACATAAATTTTATGGGGTTAATACAGAAAATACCGAGAGAGACGAAGATGAATCAACCTCTACACACTCTATGGATTTAAGCATAGCTCATGTTAAAAAAATATTAAATAAAAAACATGCTAATTGGAAAGAGGTTAAAAAACATTTAATTAGTCTCAGATTTTTTGACGCTTTTAAATTATCAGGCAAATTAGCAATAAAAAGATTTTCTAAAAATTATAACGTTGATGCCGAATACAAATCGCCTACTCAACTTGTTTTAGAAAGGTTACAGGCTAAACATAGAACAAAACACAATACAGCACTAAGTGTAGTCACTAACACATTAAGTGGTGGCCTGATGGCTTCTTTTGCTTCTTGGCCCATTACTAGTATATTAGTTTTTGCTGGGGTTTCAGCCGCTGGCGGTCCTATTGCCGGTTTAGTCTGCTACGGGATTGCTGCATTTATTGGCGTTTATTTTGGTGCTATCAATGGCACTAAAGCTAATATCAAAGCTAAGCAAGAAAAAGCACGCATTGAGCAATTAGCTGGGGCAGCAAATGAATTAATAAAAGCTGAAAAAGAAACGGAAGCATTACGAATAAAGCTTAAAAATCGATATGAAAAAGCTAAAGCTGAATATGGAGAAAATAACCTTATAGTTAAATTACTAAAGCCGGTGCTTTCAAAAAAGGATTTAGTCACTGACACTAATATGAATAAAAATAAAACTACACAAGGCACTAGCTTGCTGAAAAAATTCGAGAGAGTTACTTCACGTGTCATGCAAGGTGTTATCCAAGCTCAGTCAGGTATTCTAATATCACGATTTTTAGTTTACGGTGGTGGGGTATTTGCCATCCTCAGTCAGTTAGGTGTGATTGGTAGCTTAGGCACTACGTTACCTATTACTATTTTAGTCTCTTGTGCTTTAATGTATTCAGGCATTAAGCTGCATGAATATTGCCGTAAAATTCAAGAAAGAAAGGATTTTAAAGTATTAGAAGAAGCGGGTGCTAAGCTTGAAGTCGTAAATGAAAATAAAGCGTTTTTAGAACAGCAGTTAGCTGATCAAGAACATTTTAGAAAACTACTAAAACAATCTGCTAATGACTCAGCAGCAATAAGTCTTGTTAAGGGAGCTAGAATGGCTCAATCTGTTTCGCTTATTAAAGCAATGAATACTGGTTGCAAAGCTAAAAATGATAGTCAAACAGGAGCTAAAACTACTCGCGTTGACGATTCAAATGAGTACACAAGTGAACTTAGCACCTCCTTTAGATCTGAGAGGGAACATAGCGTTTCTTCGCAACCAAGCTTAGCAGAGGCAGGATTTTATGGTAAAAACGGTAATGGAAGTGGAACATGCTCCTCTTTGGTTTCAAAAGATTCTCTACGTTCTAAAGTAAATAATGGCTTCATCGCTCGAGGTATAAGCGTCGGTGCCTAATCAAAAAAGCCCGCTAAGCGGGCTTTTTATTATCTAATAATAAATCACTACCCTTACTAATCAATGTTTCTACTGCAATACCTGATGCTAATGAAGCGGTCGTTGGCAGCCAGCCACTTTTAATCGTTTGCCATGCGTATAAACCAAAGCACAAATAATTACTGCAAAAATTTAATCCACTCGCTGTTTTAGACCAACCCCATTTTTCCAACCAAGCACTCGTATTTTCTAATAAGTTACTTATTTGATTTAACATTAATTGAAGCACCCATAGCTGGCCTGTTTCTATTGCTGCGTGATAGATAGCTTGGAAACATCTTTCCATTTCTTCCATATCTTCACGTTGTGCATAGTAATAGGAAAACTTCATAGCAAAAGTGCCACTGTAAAAACTTGCCTGTTTAACGAGGTTAGCAATATAAGGAGAAACGCCAGCATTTTTCAATGTCACTGCTATCACTTGGGACGCGCCTCTTAAGCAACCGTAAGCGGCACCCTCTCTTCCTGCAATTAATACTTTATCAAATAAGGTAGATGGGAGAACCGAGCAAATTTCATCTACATGCATATTATTAGTTAATTTAAAGTCTCTTAATACGCCTTGCAAATTGAGAATGTTATGTCGAGTTTTATCTTCAGACACACATAACATGGGCTCACCGTAAAAATCTGCAGATCCAACTATCCTATTTTGTTGATAGACTTGATAGGTAAAAATAGGCGTACCCGTTTCTTCATCGTAAGTGATTTCTGCATTCCATTTACCGTAATCGAAAGGGATAGCAAAAACCCTATCTACCTTATCGTCAATAATTGCAGACACACACTGCATATCTTGTTGGGGTAATTCATTAGCAGGCTCTGCGACAATGAGATCTGTCACTACAACATTTTTTCCCTGCAAAATACCTGGTAAAAAGGTATTCATGTGATGCATTTGCAACAATAGATCGTGCATTGCCTTTTCTAATTCGTGTTGTGCATTGCCTGAAAAAAAATCGGCTGATAATTTTTTTAAAGCTTGCTGATATTTCTGCATACTCTCTATAGATTTATCACAATAACTATCAAGCTGAGCACTCACTGTTGTCCCTTTGGCTACTTTAGTTTCTAAGGTACGTAGGTTTTTTTCAAATAATTGATCTTTATTTTTATATTTATTATGTTTTTCTAATAATAAACTGAGACCCGAATCTGACGTTTTTAATAAAGATTTAGTTAAAGTTCGAGATTTATTGATTAAATTAATATAATTCTCTGCTAATTCATTGGCTTTTTCATAATAGCTAGCAGCAAAAATATAAGTACCTAATTTTGTCTGTACGCTATGGAATTTTTCTAAAATTTTCCTAACATTAATTAAGGCATCCAATGTCGCTATTGTTTCCATATATTGAATTTTTTCTTGCTCGCCAACAAAACTAGCAAATTTAACAGCTTCTAAAGCGCTTTTTTTAATTTCTAATTTTAAATATGATTGATTACTGTCAGTTGAAGTATCTATCATAGAATAAAATTTACTTACGTAATCATTTGGCAACGATTGTGCTAATTGGATTGCTTTAGCTGATTGGTAAATTTTGCATACGGGTGATTGCTGGCAATAGCGTTGTGTCCCTTCTAAATATTCAATAGAAAAATTATCTGACACTTCTTCATTAACTAATAAAAAATGCAAATAGGTTGCCAATGTATTTTCAAGGTTAACACCTGTGCGTACAAGGTCAGATAATAAATGCGGCAGGGCTTTATTCGCTATGCAGTGCTGTACTAAATTAGAGGCATGCTCTAAGCCTTTTTGCAATTCTAATAGGTGCAATCTATCAGGGCCAAAATTTGGAACCAAGTGTATGAGTGATTTTAAAAAACTGACGCGTTTTCCCAATTCTAGTAATGTTTCTGGCTTACATTCTTTGCGGCCTAAATCATTGAAGAACCAATTGCGCAACTCTTCAAAAATGAGCATAACAGGGTCATTCATTAATTCTTGCGTTTGCTCTTTTACTCTCTCACCTTGCCAATTCGCAATTTGTCTAGCCATGTTATCAGCGAAATTCCACAGTGGGAAAAGGCGGCCATCTTCTGCTTCCCTAGAAGGTAAAGTGAAGGATTCTTGAGGGTGTTGCTTAAGTAATTTGTTATAAAACGGTTTAGTGCAAGACCACCAATCATGCCAATATTTTTCTTCCTTTAGCGAAAAATAATTTTCACTTTCTTCCCCAAGAATAGTTTCATAAGCTGTTTTTATACGCTGCATTAATGCAATATCTTCTTCGACATAGCATTCTTGCGCATTATAATTAGGCCCCAGCTGGAAATAGCGATGCGGCCGACGTGGATAAGCAAGCGGTTTAGCATACTGAGCCAAAACAGATTTTGTCGATAGTAAAAAGCTGAGTAAACACAATGACAAAAACGATAAATCTGAAACATGCCTGCCTTGGCTCATTGCATTATCCTTTTGATAATGGAATGTATGCTATTAATTAACTACGTTAACTATTGCTCAATTTAGCATGTTGCCTAGCTTCTTTTTGCGATTTGGTTTGTGATCGAGTGACTCTTCTTTGTTTAAAAATAGATTGATCATTTAATAAAGATTTTTCTTCTGTTTCTTGCTGTATACCAGACAAAGTAGCTGGCATAGGTTGAGTTTTACCATTGTTGATACTAGATTCACAGTGGTAGATCACAATTGGTCTTTGCTTTTTATGTAAATTAATGGTTGTATGCGTTGGTGTTGAAGCAGAGGTAGATGCTAACTGAATAGCACGCTTTCCTATATTAGCATTTTTTTGAAAATCAGAAAAATCCGTTTCATTTAATTCTAACGATTTAGGATCAGCTACTTTAATAACTTCGTTAAAATAACGCTGATAATAGTCAGCATCTTTACTATTAGTTAATGCCAACAAGTCCATGCGATTCTTATCTAACTTTTGTTGGTCAGCCTGACTTAAACCTGCTATTTTTTCTTGATTTTCAAGTTCTGCTATAAAACTTGTTAATTCTCTTTTTTTCCTAAGAAAATCAGGTTCATCAGCTATTTGTGAAGTAATGTAAGAGCGCATCGCGCGTAAAGTTTTAGATAAAATAGCTTTTGAAACAACATAGCTAAATAAGCCAAACATTATTTGGCCCGATTCTTTCCCCTTATCTAACTCATGTATTTCCAATTCTTTTAATTTAATTGCTAATGACACCCATTCTTCAACGGTGGATGTGTCTTTAATACTCGCAAATAAATTATTACAAATTTCCATCTTATGTTTAATCATAGAATCATCAGATAATTTTTTAATTTCTTCTTCGTCTTGTAAATCCCAATGAGGTTTTCTAATATTTAAATAAGATTCAATGAGTGCATTTAACACTTTACGATTTGGATAAGACATATTGACCTCCTTGTCAATTTTTACAAAATACAGAATATACTAACGGATAAATGCTTAAGGAACTATTAAGGTCCAAACTTAGCTACCTAATGAACAATGCTCATTTCTATCCAAGCTTTGCGAATTATCTTCCGAATAACGCTTAGCTAATACTTCAAAAATGTCTTTGCATCTTCCAGCTTGAAAGCCAATTTTTCTCCCTGTTTCTACATATTTTTCTATGAGTGCCGGACAAGAAAAATGTATGACATCGTAATATTTTCTAGATGCTTCTATTTCACTCTGGCTAAAGTGAACAATTGTCATAAGTAGAAAAAGATTTTTATTACAATCAGGATAAATTTTAGCTTGGATACATTTTATTAAATCTTTTTTTTCATATTGAACATCAACATATTGACTAGAAGCAAGTATAGCTTCTTGGATATACCAAATATCCTGTATGTTCTTTTCCCACCTTCCGTGCATGACTCGTTTTGCTAACAAAATTTTTGCATGCACATCTCCGTGTAAGCTTGCATTTAATAACATGCACTTATACGAATTACTATCAAGCAACTTATCATCAATGCAAAGTAAATTATATAATCCGCCAAATCTATTATCTGATCTACTCCCAACAGCTTTATAGCAATCATTGTTATAAGCATTTACATAGTAATCCCTTGACGTTGCAAGTAACTCTCGCATTCTACGGTCAATTGTACGACCAGAATAACGCCCAATAATTTGGTCGTATAAGTACTCTCCATAATAAAATTGCGCCAATCCATTGTTTTCATCTGCTCTTTCTTTAAGCCAATCAAATATAATTGTTTTAAGGACAGCTGCTCGCTTTCCCATTTGCACAATTACATCTAGCACGGTTGAGCCGGGTAAAAATTCCTTTCTATAATCAAAAAATCTTACTGGAAAAAAACCAGATAATTGTTTTAAAACGAAATTAAAATCATGTATGCATTCTGATATGTCGGTAGAGGTAAGATCTAATAAAGATAAGAAGTGCGAAAGTAAACGTTGTCTAGTTAAAAAAACGCCGCTTTTCATTCTAAATAATAAGCAGTCGATAAAACATATTAAGCGCTTAGTTTTACAATGCTCTATCTCTAATAATAATTTTTTTAAATTAGTTAAACAGGATGAATTTTGCAATAAACGTTTATTTACTTGTTTTGCGCATAAGTATAGTACTAATTCAGCTATTCTAATATTGTTTGTTTCAGAAAAAATACTAACTAGATTATTAATATATTTCTCATCAAGGTCCTTGCAGCTCTCCACAAATAGATTGTAATGCAAAGCCCAAGGCTTATTATTATGCAAAGACAGCACACTAACTAATGCATGATAATGATTAATATTCCAAGCCTCTTTCAGTAAGCGCATGCAGGTTTCGGCTTTATACTGAGCTTGAATATCTTCTTTATAAATGATTTCGCCAAAGTCGTCTTTATAGCGCCTATACCACATTTGCTCATCTTGCGTAAGTTGGTTAAAGAAGCGATTAGTCGCAGCTAAATTGGCTATATCTCTTCTATTTAAATAAGGGTAAATGTCAGGAAAGGTGTTACTTATTGTATGCTCAACTAAAAAATCCCCTGTTACTTCTGATTTTTTATGCTGCTCTTGTGCTGAATCTAATCCAGGCTTCCGCTTTCTTTTTCTATTTCTCAGCAACATGCTAAATCCTTTTAGTTTGAATTGCTAAAAAAAATCTTATCCATTAGTATACAAATAGTAAATGTATGTGATATGGAGATCACTGCTTGCTAAACCACCGCGATAAAACTGGAAAAGACAAAACCGTTAAAAAAAATAACACATCCATGCTAAGACCGTCTAGTAAATCCTCTAAGCATCCCTTTGACGATTACTATGATGACTCATCTGATGAAGAGTCAGTTCAGGAAAAAATAGATAACTACGACATTAACCAAGCTTGGGAATCTTTTAAATCTAAATCAGAAGAAAGTACCGCTGACAATCTACTTTCTTTTGTTGCGCATGCGGCAGGTATTAAATTTCTGTATTCTGCTGATGTCAATGAACTTTATTATAATAGTAAATCTCACTTACTTAAGACGGATGAGAAAAAACCAAGTGCAAGCAAACAACTGGAAGAAATATTAACTCGATCTATCGTAAGCTCACTTGAATTAACTTTGATAAAAATGCAGGAATTTTTACAACAGGCTGATCCCGACTTACATAAACAAAATAAGAAGGAAAAAATTTATCAAGCCGTTATCCAAGAATGTCAAATACACTTACCTGCTTTATTAAAGCCATACTTGCCTAAATTCATTACTTATCTTAAAGCCAACCATTTTACTAACAAAGATAATATTCATTTTCCTAATGAATTTAAATCAGACATCATTGAATTACTTTCAACGCATTTCTTTACACATATCACTATTCCTAACACTAAGAGTGATCGTGAAATAATTAAGAAAAAAATCTTTGTTGTGGCCAGTAAACGCATCGTAAAAATTATAACCCAATTAAATATTAACAATTTAATGAATAAACAAGGTTGCTTACAAGCATGCGCTGAGCTTGAAAAATATACAGGTAAATATCCTCATTTAGTAAGATTTATTCTCCACATTTTACAAAGCAGTCCTGCAAGAGGCTACATAGAAAAAATTATTACAAAAAACATAGTAAATAGTAGCAATAAAGAGCAAATTATTTTTACCTTTATTTCAGATTTATTAGCGATAACAGAGAGAGATCAAGCTAAACAGAAACTATTAGATGATTACTTTTCTTTAAATAAAACAAGCTTACTTGATATTCTAAATAACTATGGAAATATTTATCTACATGAAAAATTACTAATCGCATTAAAATCTATAGAGCGGCCTGTATTAGGCAGATTTTTTGAGTTTTCTAGCAGAAATCCTAATGAATTTTATGCCAACCTTCGTTTATCTAATCGTTCACAGAAAAGGCAAATTCTAAATTTGCAACAAGCTGATAGGCAAGATACGGTAGCAAGACTATGGTCTATGAGTGATGACAATAAAGTCAGTGTGCTTGAAACCCAAACTATTTTAAAAAAGAGTTTTGGTCGCAAAGACATTGTGGCCGACTTAAGTAATTACACTAAGATTTATGAAAACATTAAACAGATACAACTGCAATTTCCATTATTAAAATTATCTGATAGAAAATTAGCACTAGGTATTAGGCATATTTTCAAAAATCAGCCTATTACCTTTTGCGATGATGCTTTTATTGATACTGAAATCAAAATCAAACTGCATGCAATTACTTATTTGTTATTTGGTTGTGAGGCTGCAAGAAACCCTGCGATGATTGTTATTAATCAAATGCTAATTGATTTAATCATCAATAAATACGATTGGAACTTTCAAAAAGCATTTGTGGTAGAAGAAAAAGCTATTAATTGCATGCCTATGGCTCCTGAAGGTGCCGTGGCAATTGCAAGATCACTTGAAGCAGATTATCGACCTCATATGCCATATACTTATTTTTATCGCGGCGTAATAGAAGATAAAAAAAGCAATATTAGTAAAAGTGATTTAGTATCCCTTGAGGCAACTATTGTAAATGACTGGCTACACTGCTGCAAAAAAATAACTAATTTATCTAAATTAACGCCAGCACGATTACTTAGCTATATCGAAAGTGAATTTACTAATTGGTTGACAAACTCAACCGATTGCACTAACAAACATCCTAAACCCTATTAGGAAAAATTATGATTCAAGGACGAAACACTGAACTCCAATCTACATCCACCGTTATAAAAAAAATAACTAGCCAACCCCAGTCAAGCCCTATTCATTACATCGTTTTTATGTCACTTATTGTTAAAATTAACGGTATGTTAAATAAGCGCACTACGCCTACTCAACTTTTTAATATAATGAAAACATATGCAGTATTAGATGAAAAACATAATCGCTATATAATGCAAATATGGTGGCCAC
The DNA here is from genome assembly GCA_014132615.1 of Gammaproteobacteria bacterium. Classification (GTDB taxonomy): domain Bacteria; phylum Pseudomonadota; class Gammaproteobacteria; order DSM-16500; family DSM-16500; genus Aquicella. Next base: position 27,923 of record BMAH01000013.1, on the reverse strand, counting down.
AAAATGACAATTATATAATATTAACTATTTCCATACGCGCTGGCACACATCAAGATGATAGGAAATTACTCACGCTAAATATACATTACAATCAAAAGTTACTTCTTTCTCTTTATCTTCATAGTTTCAATAAATTGACCATGAAAATAAATGCCGCATTGCCAGAAGAATTTTTTAGCAGAAAGAGTTTATATGAAATCGCTTGGCATTTTTACGATGCATTTAAAATCAAAACAGCTAAACATACTTTACCCAACTTTGGGAAATTATACGTTTTAACTAAATCGCAACTAGATGCCATGATAGCTATAAATGCCAATTATGGCATTCATGCACGCATTTACAACATTATTATGAATCATTCAGCAAAAAGAAGGCATAATTACATTTTTTATCTCAATTGGCCTGATCAGCTTGGGAAAAATTACACATTTAAAGTTAAATTTTCTAGAGGAAATTTATTTAATTTACCCATTGATGCTAAAGAAAGTTATTCTTGGATATTTTCAGAAAAAACAATGTTAACTACATTTGATGAATATCAATCTTATAGTATTCCTAAAGGGCAATACTATTATAAAATGCAAATTCAAGAAATAATTAATACGATTCCGAATACCAAAGAGCAAAATACATTATTAAAATTTTGGTTTACTCATGATGGCAAAGTTGGTGAGTTAAGAGATTTAAGTCGCGGCAAGTATATTTCAGGCAATCGAGTTATCGAAGTCTACACTGAACTTATGCCTATTTTTCAAGTTGAAAAAATGTTTTTATGTGATGCAGCTACCCTACATAACGCTAAAGACTTTATCCCTTTACGTTTAATTTCCGCACTGACGACTGGAAAAACTTGGTATGAACAAAAATTACCTAATTTACATTTATTTGATTGCATGAATTTTAAAACTATATCTGGCAACTTAATAACGCAAAATTCTTTTTTAAGAAACAAAGCCTTGCTCGAATTACAGCAATGTTTACTGATCGATTGGTACGAACAGCTAGAAGACGAAGCTAAGGAAATTTTATATCAACTATGTGAAACATATATATTACCTTTCTTGATAGATAACAGTTTAAATACCAGCTTAGATGACCGATATGCTTTGCGAGGTACTATACAATACTTAGCTAATTTAATTTATAAAAGATCTAAAGAAACTGATACTTTATCTGATGATTTAATTAAGTTTAGTAATTTATTACAAATTGGCGTTGAGGAATTAGATTCTATTCAATTACTCCCGACTTTATCCTCCGCTTGGGTGCCTAGCCGCGTCAAATTCTTACTCCAGGGTAGTGCTTACTGGGTGCAGCATTTAAATCGAGAAAACATTGGGGAGATAAGCATTAACATTTGCGATAAAAGTATAAAAAATGCTATAGTTTTTCCCCTTTAATTAAGCCAATTAATCATGTCTAGCGCATCGTCTCATCATTATATTTACGTGGGTAAACCCGCTTATATTAAAGAGTTAAGTCAAGAAGTTGGCTCTGTTTCTGGAATATACAACGACTTACTACTTTCCCCTAATTTAGTTAAAACAGCCGCTTTTGCGTTAGATATTTGGGCTGATGTTGTTATTTCACCTTTTGAATCGATTTCACAAGCAGCTAATTTATTAAAAAGTGCAGGGGTTTACTGGTATTTTCATCCTATTGAAAATGTGAGACGCGGCAAACTTATACAAGAACAATTGCGCTCCTTACCTTCTCTTGAAAGTACATTTCCCTTAAAAAAACCTCTTCCGCCTATTGGCTGTTATACCTTGCTTGATAGGCATACGCTAGCTTATAGCAATAAGCGGCTCAAAAAATGGCCTAGTGGCCATTGTTATTTTATTGAGGATAAAGTTAACCCGCCTAATCGTGCTTATTTGAAATTGTGGGAAGCATTAACCATTTTAGATAAAATTCCGCAACCAAATCAAACTGCCTTTGATTTAGGTGCATCACCGGGCGGCTGGACTTATGTCATGCAAGCATTAGGTACAAAAGTAACTGCTGTTGATAAAGCACCTTTAGATAAAAAAATTGCTAATCTGCCTAATGTTAGCTTTCTCAATCAAAGTGCATTTGCACTCGATCCAACCCAGCTAGACACGCCTATTGATTGGTTATTAAGCGACGTTGCTTGTTATCCTGAGCGTTTATACGAACTTGTATTAAAATGGATAGAAGCAAAGGCAGCTAAAAGCATGATACTTACTATTAAACTCCAAGGTGAAACAGATTTTGCTATGCTTGATAAATTCAAAGCATTACCTAACGCGCGTGTTTTACATTTATTTAATAATAAACATGAAGTAACCTTCTTTTATCCTGCTACTGATGCATTATTACTACCATCATTATGAAAAAATTACCCCGTGAATTTTACGATAGAGACACAACAAGCGTTGCAAAAGAATTACTAGGTAAGTTTTTAGTACATAGGATAAATGGCCAAGAACGTATAGGTAAAATTGTAGAAACTGAAGCTTATTTAGGACCTCACGATCTTGCTGCACATTCTGCCAAAGGATTAACTGCTCGCACTAAAGTGATGTTTGGAGCGCCTGGACATGCCTATGTTTATTTAATTTACGGTATGTATTATTGCGTCAATGTCGTTACTGAAAAAGAAGGGCATGCTTCTGCTGTGTTATTACGAGCATTGGAGCCTGTAAAAAATATTGAATTGCGCACAAGCGGCCCCGGTTTATTATGCAATGCCATGGATATCACTAAGAAATTAAATGGTCATGATTTATTAAGTGATGATTTTTACATTGCAGAAGAGGCAACTGCTGCTCGTGTTCGCATCATTAAACGGGCTCGCATAGGGGTTCATTATGCAAAACATTGGGCTAAACGCCTATTGCGCTTCTATATTAAAGACAATAAATATGTTTCCAGGCCATAAACTGCAATTATACAATTACTTAAATACGCTTTATCAAGCTAAAAACTAACGTTACAATAGATTCTTTAATTTAGATTAAATAGCACTTGTTATGTACTTAATTTTTGATTTTGACGGCACCTTAATTGACAGCTTTAAAAGCGCCATTGATATTTTTAATGGTCTAGCTGAAGAATTTAACTTACGTAAGGTAAAAGCTAGTGAAACCGCTTTAATACGCGATCTTAATTCCAAGGAATTAGTTAAATTTTTGCAAATACCTTTATATAAACTACCTCGTGTGATTTACCAGGCTCAAAAGAAAATACGTAGTGATTTATTGGATTTAACACCGTTTACAAACTTACCAGACGTTTTACGCAAACTACATAAAGCAGGCTGGTCATTAGGCATTTTATCCTCAAACTCTGCTGAAAATGTGTCAGATTGGTTAACTCATCATAACATTAAACATTTATTTTCTTTTTTACATAGCGAATCTAGTTATTTTGGCAAAAATAGAATTTTAAAAAAATTATTAAAATTACATAACATCGATAAATCACAAGTGTATTATTTTGGTGATGAAACTAGAGATATAGAAGCTGCAAAATTTAATAATATTTTTGCGGTTGGCGTTACTTGGGGCTTTAATTCTGCAACAGCCCTGAAGCAATGCCAACCACATTTTATTGCCAACCAGCCAGAAGATATTTTAGCAATTTGCAATGTCACTTAACTTTTTTAAGATTTCTTATAACTTAATGCTTGGATAGTAGCAGCACTTATATTTGGCGCTATCGTCTCTTTAAAAAAATTACCAAAAAAGCTAGAGGGTGCTTGCAAAACTTTTCCTTCCTCTTCACTAACAGGCGGCTTATAGCTAAAAAGTCCATTATTAATTAAACGACAAGAATCCTCCCACAGTTGAGCTCTGGTCGATTTTATATTTTTTGGATCATAAGGAATGATCTTTAATTCTTCCTTATTATTACCAAAATAACCCTTTTCTTCTTTAGGTTTACTTAATAAATTTTTTAAAATCTTATGCTGTGAATTTGCCAAGATAGATTTAAACTCTTCTGGCAATTCCGCTTCGTGTGGGTAATTCATAGGCAACAGGCATTCTTGCTCTACATGATTTGCCATAGCTTCTACCATTTTTTGAACGTCAGGATGGTTTAAAACATGAGGACCCGCAGCAATACACCAACCATAAGTGGCAATTAATTCATGTAAATTATTCTGATAATCTTCATCAAAGCTATTCCTAGTACCAATCGCCTTGAACGGACTATAACAAACCATAGTTATAGCAAGCATAGCATAAGCAAAAAAGGTAAAACCTAATTGATATGATGAAAAAATGCTAATAGCAAACAATGCAGTCCAATAATAAAAGTTTTTTAATGATTGATAAGCGGCAAGGAAACTTGCGGTTTTTTTTCTTAAAAAATTTATATCTTCCTCTGAGTTAATATTAAATGTTTTATTTATTCTACTTTGCATGATTTCTTCCTTTTTATTTAGCTGTCATCCTTTTGCATGCATTTGATTCTCTTAAGAGAATCTTTTTTTACATCTACCTGAAGATAGCTGGAAAAGAGCTATGTTACAATATGAAGGAGAATTAATTTAGTCAGGATGAATTAACCATGAAGACAACCATTAAATTTTTATGCTTATCATTATTTGCAAGCTTTGGTGTTTCACTGCTTTCTGGTTGCAATACCGTACAAGGATTTGGCCAAGACATGCAAGCTGGCGGTCAGCAAATCCAAAAAGCAGCGAATGAAAGCCGATAAGCTTATTTATGTTTAAAAATATAATGTTCTTTTAAATCTAGTATTTTTGCATCATGCAAAATACGTGCACTTGATTCCATTATTTGTTCTTTTAAATTCGGCAAATTTGCATAAAGCAATTTGCCGTTTTGTTTAACCAATTTACCATTAATCATCACAGTATCGATATTATGCCTACCAACATAGAATAAAATGGATTCGTAAGGGTTATGCACTGGCCAAAGATTAATAGCAGAAGTGTCAATGATGATTAAATCTGCTTTCATCCCTTTAATTAATTTTCCGACTTCATTGCCTAATCCTAGCGCTTTAGCACCTAAACTCGTCACCCAATCTAACGAATTTTTATATGACAATTCTATTTTTTCTACCATTTTGTCATTATTTAGAATTAGCTGATTATCAATACCACGTTGCATTTGTATCGCAAAACGCAATTGCGTAAAAAGATTGCCTTCAATATTTGAAGCAATGTCTGTTCCTATAACTGGGTAGCCACCTGCACGTATAAGTTTGCCCGTAGCAGGAAAACCCATACCCATTTGCATTTCAACTTCGGGCGTCACACTGATTGAGGCACCATGATCTACAATTAACTTATATTCCTCTTCAGCTAAATTATTTGCGTGTACAAAATTAATATGTTCACTTAATAATCCAGCATCATAAATCTTTTTCACACCCCATTTAGAGCGTATTCCAATATGCATAGTCGCAAGTACATCTAAATCACGTGCAAGTTTGATATCTTTAAATAATACGTCATCTTGCGTCGAATCAGGGCCGCGCAAAGCTAAAGCCATACGTAACAAACCGTCTTTGCTAGAAAAATAGTTTTCAAAAAACTCCTTTGCCTTTGGCGGATGCAATTCACTGCTATTAAACCACCATTTTGCAGCGTCTATACCAGGGGGGCCATAGCCAAAAACACCACGAATGCCCGCTTCTTCTAATCCCTTCAAAGACCAATACGCATGTTCTTGCGTATTTAGGTTGTTGCACCAATCCAGCACGCAAGTGACACCGGCATCAATTTGCTCAAGTGCACCCAAAAGATTTGCCATATACATATCTTCAGGTGTGTATTGATCTCCTAAACTATCCAACATGTAATTGAAGTAATCCATTAATGTCCAATTACCTGCTATACCGCGCAAACCTGCTTGCCATAAATGAATATGCGTATTCACCAAACCCGGCATAATTAAATTATTTGTTGCATCTATAACTTGCGCGGCTTCATCTTTTAAATTTACGCCCACTTCGGCAATCATCTCATTGATGATTAAAATATCTTCTTTAATGAATTCAGCGCGTTTGTTATCTAAAACAAAGCCATTTTTTATGAGATATCGACTCTCAGGCATAACCATCACCTTTTATATTATTTTTATCTGCTTTTTGAGTATGGCATACCTTTACTTAAATAGTTAAGTCTAGAATTAGCCTTATTATCGAATGGTTTAATCCTATTCGTTTGATTTTTAGCAAAATTATTAACCACCCTCTTTTTACCCCTATTTGCCTGTTATAGGCTTATACTAGAAGTAATACACAGAAGAATAATGAGAGGGTGGCATGCAGCATGATAATAATCCATCAAAGCAGGTCATTGATAATGCCCAAAATATCATTAATGAATTTAACGGTGTAATGCAGCGCTTTCATGCTGATATGCAAAAATTTGTAAGCGGGATGGATTTATTGGCCAGAGTAATCAACCTCGATGAAAAAGATTTATATGAATTACATCGGTATACGGCACCATATCGTGAATTAAGACATAATCCATTTCAATTATCTAATAACACTAACACTGATAGTCAAACTAGCAACATCATTCAGCGTTTCGCCTCTCAAGATTTTACTGCTGCTCAGAATGCATTTAGACGTGGAGCGCAGCAATATGAAAGCTTCCTGACATTTATGAATAGCTTGGAACGTAAATATGCTAAAGAATTTAAGAAGAAAAATACCTCGCTTTCTGAAATTCTGACTTTAGCTTCAGGAAATGCTAAGAATCAACCCGTGTTCTTTGATGCTGAATCGATAAAACTAATACAGACCATGACACGATATCAATTATTATTAAGAGAACTCCTTTCTAATGCGGTTAAAAACAAAAAAAATTCTGACTTAATTGAAAAAATCAACGCGACACTTAACAAAGTCCAAAAAGACACTAATGAGATTAATGCTTCGATCAAACAAAAAGATTTGGCTAAAAAATATAAAAATAATGCTAAGACTGATTACTTGGCTGATAAAAAAATATTAGCGCGTAATATTTTTAATGATAGCCTTTTAGCGATAGAGAAAGCCTGGAATACTATTAATAAAAGCAATGAAGCTAATAAACCCTTTATGCTAAGTTTAATTCAACAAATGGATGCCTTACAAACCAACACAGATTCACAGAAATTATTGACTAGCAAAAAAGATAGAGAAAATTTGATAGCTGATTTACAAAAATCAGTAAAGCAGATTCAACGCGCGAAAATTAGTCCTGCAGATAAAATCCATCAAAAACAATTAGCCTCATTATTATCTAGTCATATAGATACCTTAAAACAAGTTAATAGAGTTTTATCTAAAGAAAAATCTACCCCAGATATGGAAATTAAAATAGAAAAAATAGTAGTTCCACCCAGGCCTATTATGCCTGAGAAAAAAGCTATTCCTATCCCGCCTCGATCTAAATCTATGCCAGCCCCAACAGCTAAAACCAATTCTTTATTCAAAGAACGGGCATCGCTAATAGGTCAGCATAGAAATCAAGGCAGCAAACAAGAGCCCAGCGAACCGCCTATTTCTCCACGCACACCCAGACGTTAACCTCCTAAGCCAACCTTAAGGTTTAACTAAGAGAGCCTTAAGCCCAAGCTGGTAATATTTTGAACATAACTAGTCAAAATGTTACGAGGGTGGGTCATGGGAAAGCTTATCGCAGCCTTAATTATCTTTGGTGCTTGTCTATCGACAGCAAACGCCTTTGAAGCAGCAAATATTAAAATAAATTTAAGTGGTCCTGTTAATGACAATCGCTACTTCCTTTGCTTGCCTAACATTGGCTGCTTAAGCGTATTAGCCGCAAAGCATGGGAAAGTTTACCCTATCAACCATGAAATCGATTTAAAAGGCCTGTATGTGATGAATGTGGCTAATCATTTCCGTATAGATAAACAAGCATTACCTGCTTCTTGCAGCATGCCTGTAGAAAAGAATCAAACGATTACCTTAACTGGCCAAATTACGACTTCTTCAACGAATGAAACGCACATTAGCCAATTACAATGCTCACGTAGCTAATTGACGATAAAGTCATTCTGCTGTAGATTTGCGCAACACCTATTTAAATAATTCTAAATTATGCAAATCTTGAACATAGCGGGTTATAAATTTACAACCTTAACTCACTTAGCTGAATTAAGAGAGCGTTTGCTTGATCAGTGCCTTAGCTTAAACATTAAAGGCACTATTTTATTAAGCTCAGAAGGTATCAACTTAAGCCTTGCTGCTCACAAAGACGCTATACTTGCCTTCCAAAATTATCTCGCTAATGATGCGTCATTTAGTGATATGTCTTTTCATGAGAGTTATTCAGATTACATTCCTTTTAAGCGATTAAAAATAAAATTAAAAAAAGAAATCATTACCCTACGCCAACCAGAAGCCAATCCTAATGCAAAGCGCGCTCCTGCTATCAGCCCAGCCTTATTCAAAGAATGGTTAGATGAGAATAAAGATATAACCGTGCTAGATACGCGTAACGATTATGAAGTCAAGTTTGGCAGCTTCACTAAAGCCACTCATTTATCCATTAGCGATTTCAGTGACTTACCTAAGCAATTAGCGCAAATCACTAAAACCAAACCTGTCGTTATGTTTTGCACAGGCGGCATACGCTGTGAAAAAGCAGCTTTACACATGATTAATGAAGGTTTTAATGAAGTGTATCAATTAGACGGCGGCATATTGGGTTATTTTGCACAAGTAGGCGGCGAGCATTATCAAGGTGACTGTTTTGTATTTGATGACAGAATCGCTGTTAATTGTCATCTGGCTGCAACAGGAACTAAACAATGCGCCGATTGTTCAGGCCCCGTTGGCGCTTGCACACATACTAATTAATTATTTATCTTTGTCATCTTCGTCATCATTTCGCCAATTTTGCGGCGTACCAGGTGGCCTTGGTGTCGTACTAAGTGGTGTGGGTCTAAAGCTTGCTGCTTTACCTTGGCCTTGTGAACTCTGATCTTCTTGCTTAATAATCGCTTTAACCACATTTGTTTTATCGTGTTCACTCACTAAATCATCAAAATCGTAAATTTTATATTTTGTATTTTGTATTCCCATTAATATATCAGCTTCTAGCTGCTCATTAACAAATGATGTTGCTTGTTCAACATTGGTAAATCGTTGTGACAAGGTTGTTGCAGGCCCTTGACCGTATTGCTTAGTTATCTTAAAGCTCATACTCCACCCCATTAGAATAGATATATAAAAAAAACAGGCACTTAGCAATTTGCAATTTGTTACTAGTTTCAATGTTATAATAAAAATATAAAGAAGCAAGTTTATATAGCCACAGACGGAGCTTGTTATGACTAGGATAATAAGTATTACTTTAGCTAGTTTATTAATATCAGGGATAGCCTTTGCAAGCTGTGGTGATGACTATGGATGCGGTAATGGCTCATGTGGCGGCGAAACAGAATACGATAATATTTGCCAATGTACTGACCCTTCCTGCTGGAGCAGTTACGATAGAACTTGCATGAGTAAAAGCACTTGCTGCCAAGCATTTGGAAACATAGGCGCTAGGTAATTAGCTTAGTTTCTACGACAATTTTTGATGTTAGTGTTTTATGCACAGGACATTTATTTGCGATTACTAATAACTTGTCACGTTGTTCTTGTGTTAGCTCTCCCTTTAATTCTATTTCTCTAAAAATATAATCTATTTTAGTTTTCTCATTTTCACAATCTTCACAATCTTTTGCATGCATTTTACTATGTTTTAACCTAACCGTTATGCCTTTGAGTGGAATGGATTTGGCATTTGCATATAAGCGTATAGTCATAGATGTGCAAGCGCCCAATGCGCTTAGCAATAATTCATATGGCGTGAAACCTTTATCATTTCCCCCTACAGCAGTAGGCTCATCTGCAATAATTGCATGATTACCAGCTAAGATTTCTTGTGTAAATAATCCATCGCCTGTTTCATTTACTATCACTTCACCATTTTCAACTGTCTCTATCTTGTTCCCTGTTTCTAAATAAGGTTCTACCCATGCTGATAACACATTACTGACGTAAACTGCATCAGCAGGGTTTGTTAATAAATGGTTAGCATTAGTTAATGAGACAAAACTTTTATTTGCAGTCGCTGCGTTAAAAATAGCATAGCCGTGCTCAATAGATACCACTTCATCTTGCGCACTATGAAAGAATAATAGAGGTTTATTGAGTGAACCCACTGCCTCTACTACTTGGTGGCTATCTAAATCAGTAAGAAATTGTTTTTTGATATGGAATTTACGTCCTGCAATAGCAACTTCAGCTTCACCATTCGTGCTAATTGCTTCTTCATTCGCTTGTAAAAATTGTTTGATATGTTTTACATCAGACGGTGCACCTAATGTAACAATGGCTTTTGTTTCTTTGATTTTATACGCAGCCAATAAGACTGCTGCCCCGCCTAAACTGTGACCTATGAGCAAAGAAGGAGCTTGATAATTATCACGCAGAAAATCTGCAGCTTGAATTAAATCGCCAATATTACTTGAAAAACTGGTATTACCAAATTCCCCCTCACTGCCGCCTAACCCCGTAAAGTCAAATCGCAGCACAGCAAAACCATGCGTAGTTAATGCGTGACTTATACGATAAGCAGCTAAAGTGTCCTTAGAACAAGTAAAACAATGAGCAAATAGCGCATAGGCTTTTGGCTTGCCAAAAGGCAAATCTAAACGTGCCGCTAAGACACTTCCGTCTATCCCTTTAAACGTTACTTTTTTACTAGGCATATCCATATTGCGTTATCCTATTCTTTTCGCCATAACGTATCGACAAAAAACTGTTTTTTATCGAAAAAATGCTTAACGATAGCAAAACCACTTTCTTTTGCTAACTCTTCAATTTGTGAAAGTAAATATTTATGCGAATATTCCATATGTATAGGCTCTAAAGCATCAAATAAATAACTTTGCTGGCAAGCTGCAATATCAACTTTTTGCTTAATTTTACTTAACAAATAACTTTCCATTGCACCTGTATATACATTGTAAGTTGCATAATGTTGAAATTGTTTTATATTAAAATTTGCACCCAGCTCATCATTAATACGTCTTAATAAATTTAAGTTAAATTGTTTGGTAATGCCTTGATCATCGTCGTAAGCGCGCAACAATATTTTTATATCTTTACGTAGATCAAATCCCAAAATAACTTCATCTTGTTTATTTAATACTTGCCATAAATGTTTTAAAAAGTGTTGCGTTGCAATTAAGTCAAAATTACCAATGCTTGAGCCTAAAAATAATACGACATTTTTCTTATTTGAATGTGTTTTTAGCCAATTTAATCCATGAAAATAATCCCCATGAATAGGCGCGACACTAATACCTTTAATCTCATTTTCAATCTTTGTTGATAATTCCTGTAAATACGCAGTGGAAATATCAATAGGTGTATAAGTAAAATTCGCCTGATGGTTTAAGAGATTATTTAGCAGTATTTTTGTTTTTATACCTTCACCTGGACCTAGTTCAACTAAATTAAATGCCCTTGAATTTATTAACTCAGCAATTTCATTTTTGTGCGTGTTTAATATATCCAATTCACATTGTGTTAAATAATAATCTGGATGACGCGTAATACGGTTAAATAAGTCACTTCCTATTTCATCATAGAAAAATTTTGAGGATAATTGTTTACGTGGCTTAGACAAACCTGCATGCACTTCGGCTTTAAATTCATCGTGCAAGTTAATTTTTTCTGCTTGTTTATCTTGAGCCTCCACGTGAATCATTTCAGTCATCCTGACCTCCTAATGCTTATTTAGCAAGGCGTATACCACTGAATTGCCAACGCTTATCGGGCTGGAAAAAATTTCTATACGTTGTACGAATATGTGAAGAAGGTGTAACGCAGCTTCCACCTCGTAATACCATTTGATTACTCATAAACTTACCATTGTACTCGCCCAATGCCCCTTTCAATGGCCGGTAACCGGGATAAGGCGTGTAAGGACTTAAGGTCCATTCCCATACATCACCTAATAATTGCTTTACGGTTTCATCTTCTGATGCATGTATAGGATGCAAATGATTTTCTTCTAAGAAATTTCCCTTTAATTTAGCAGGCAAGGTTGTGGCTGCATGCTCCCATTCCATCTCGGAAGGTAATCTTGCTTGTTTAAAGCGCGCGTAAGCATCTGCCTCATAATAACTTACATGCACAACAGGCTCATTAGGATTTAATTTACCTAATCCATTTAGCGTGAATACATACCACTCATTTCCTTGCTGTTGCCAATATGCAGGCGCCTGCCATTGATTATTCACTACCGCATCCCAGCCATCTGACAACCACCAATCTGGTGTTTTATAACCGCCTGCTTCAATAAATTCTAAGTATTCGTCATTAGTCACTAAACGATTTGCTAATTGGTAATCAGCAAGAAAATGCGAATGTCTTGGCAATTCATTATCAAAACAAAATCCATCACCTGCATAGCCCGCTTCCATCACCCCACCAGAAAAGGCGACCCAGTCAACATCTTGCGTAGGAGAATGGGTTTTATCTGACTTACGCTGATAGATTGGATAAACCGGATCTAAAGAAAAATTATGCTTAATATCCATTAACAATAATTCTTGATGTTGTTGCTCGTGTTCTAATCCCAAAATAATGAGTGGTGCAATACGTTGCAATTCATCCTGCGGTAATTCATGCAAATACTTAATTATTTTTTCATCCACGTAATGTCTATACGCATACACTTGCTGCACAGTTGGCCTTGCAAGATAGCCGCGCTTGTGCCGCGGATAAGGTTGACCTAGCTTTTGATAATACGAATTAAATAGCGTTTGGAATATTGGGTTAAATGGTTTGTAGTGAGTTAGGGGTAGTAATAAGAAAGTTTCAAAAAACCAAGTAGTATGCGCCAAATGCCATTTAGGCGGACTTACATCTGGCATGGACTGGATTACATAATCTTCTATTTCAAGCGGATTACATAAACTTTCCGTTTTGCCGCGCGTCATAGTAAAGGATTGTATCAGCGCTTGGTTTGAAATCATAACAACCCAAATTAATTTGGAAGTGATTTATTTATTATAAGCCAAACCAATAAGCGAGAGCGCAAACTATCACTTTACGTTTATTATATTTACAATTTAACTAATTTAAGAAAAAATTAAGCCATTTTTTTACTAATGGTTAAATAATAAAAAACTTTAACCACACTTTGCACCCCCGCCGTTTCACTCGCTAAATCGACTGCTGCTTGGGCTTCATCAGGCGGCAATATACCCATTAAATAAACGGTTCCATTTTCGGTAATGACCTTAACTTGCGTCGCATCTAAATCACTTGAAGCAATAAGCTTTGCCTTTACCTTGGCAGTAATCCAAGCATCACTCATGCGAGTCAGCGCAGAGGATGGACTAGAGACTGTTACTAAATTATGAACTTCTTTAACATCAGGAATAGATTTCGCTATTTGATCTAGCTTTTCCCTTTGCCATGCCATTGGTACTTGGCCTGCCAATAACATATCGCCATTGTAGGTAGAAATTGTAATATTAGCGTCAGCAAATTGCGTCGTTTTGTGATGTATCGCTTGAAACGCTTGCATAGTAATGTACTGATCATTTAACGATTTTCTTAGACTATGTTGATTATAAATTGCTTGGGCACTCGTAGTTGCAACGTTCATACAACCTGTTAAACCACCAAGCAATAATAACATTGCACTAAAACGGATTGTGGATAAGCGCATCATCATTCTCCTATCCTATTGGAATTTATATACCAATCCCAACATATACTCATCGCCTCTTGGACTACCCACCCCAGTAAGCGATGGGTAGCCTGTATAAACATATTCTCCGCGCACATCAAGGCAAGGTGAAAGATTAGCCTGTAAACCTACACCTATCTGCCATCCTGTACGTGTAGTATCTAGTTCGTCGAAGTTGGTGATGATAGGACCAAGGCGTAAAAAGGCTAATAAAATATCGTCTAAATAATAACCTGGTATGATACTCGCCCCTACATTGTATTTAAATTTTAAACCAGGCGTTGGTCCTGTATTATTATGCAAAGTTAAACCTAAAAAATTTCCAAAAAGCTCACCGCCTAAATATAAAAGGGTATTATTAATACCACCTCCCACCCCAACCGCTACACGCGGGACCAATGCGCCGTAATCAGCATCGTCTACTGAGATAGCTTCATATCCGAGAGTGGGAACAACGTAGAAATCAGCAGCCCATGTGGTCGATGTTGCAAGGAGTAACAGGATTGGCAGTATTTTTTTCATAACAAATCCTTTTTGTTAACGAAATTTATTCATCCTTTAAAGCATTTTTCATGAGTCAGGCAAATACTGCAATAAAAAGATGTATGATATTTAAATGTCTTAAGCAGGTAGCTAACCAATATGATTAGCATTAAACGTGTTTTGACGTTATTAACTCTTCTCTTTTGCACCCACTCTTTTGCTGATATCACGCCTGTTATAGCAAAACAAGGTATGGTTGTTTCAGAACAAAGGGTAGCAACTCAAGTAGGTGTAGATATTTTACGTGCCGGTGGCAATGCAATTGATGCAGCCATCGCTGTTGGCTATGCCTTAGCAGTGACTTATCCCTGCTGCGGAAATATTGGTGGCGGTGGCTTTATGACAATTCACTTAGCAGATGGTAAAAATATCTTTATTAACTTTAGAGAAAAAGCCCCGCTTAGAGCGACTTCAACTTTATTTCAAGATAGCGCAGATACCGAAACAACGGACGATATTACGCAAAGCTATTTATCCGTTGCCGTACCCGGCACAGTATTAGGATTTGAAACCGCTTTAAACAAATACGGTACTTTTACACGCGAACAAGTCATGGCTCCTGCTATTAAATTAGCGAAAGAAGGTTATGTAGTTACCCCTTACGATGCAAAATGGTTTGGTGTTTATGCAGAAGACTTAGCTCGTGACCCCTATGTCGCCAGTATTTTTTTAAAAAATGGTAAGCCTTATCAAGCGGGTGAAAAAATAATACAAACTGATCTTGCTGCTACATTACAATTAATTTCTAACCACGGCGCTCAAGCTTTTTATAAAGGTAGTATTGCAAAAGATATCGTATCAGCAAGTGAAAAAGAAGGCGGCATTCTCTCTTTAGCTGATTTTGAGCAATACAATGTCGAAGAATTAGCTCCCATCACATGCTCGTATAAAGGCTATCAAATTATTTCTTCTGCACCACCAAGCTCTGGTGGCATTACATTATGCGAAATGCTGAATATCTTATCGAACTTGCCTATATCCTCCAGCCGATACCACCAAACTCAAGACATTAATTATATTTTGGAAGCAATGCGTTATGCCTATAGAGATAGAAATGAAAAGTTAGGTGACCCTAATTTTATTGATAATCCCATTGCGGAATTACTATCATCGGACTACGCAAAAAAAATTAGCAAAAATATAAAAGCTAAACGTTTTGTAGATACAACTATAGAAAAAGATGTAAAAGAATTAAGTGATACCACCCATTATTCCATCATTGACAACAAAGGCAATGCCGTTTCAGTAACCTACACTTTAAATGGCTTTTTTGGCAGCAAATTAATTGCCAAACCGACAGGTTTTTTTCTTAATGATGAAATGGATGATTTTGCTACCAAAGCAGGTGTGCCCAATCGTTTTGGTTTAATACAACATGATGCAAATAATATTCAACCAGGCAAAAGACCATTAAGTTCCATGACCCCTACCATCGTTTTAAAAGATGGAAAAGTAAAAATGGTATTAGGCAGCCCTGGCGGTCCTCGCATTATTACTTCTGTTTTACTCACATTATTAAACGTTATCGATGAAGATATGAATATCAAAGAAGCCGTAGATGCATCTCGCTATCATTTCCAAGGCAATCCTAATTTTGTTGATATTGAACCACTTGCATTTTCATTTGCCTTACAAAAAAATCTGCACTACTTAGGCTATCGATTACTTCCCCAAGGCACGTGGGGCGCTGTGGAAGCAATTTACATAGACCATAATGGTAATTTTCTTGGTGCAAATGATAGAAGACGCCCTGATGGCGCTGCATTAGGTTATTAGAGGTCATCCTGAGTATAATGTCATAGCGCACTGTCATAGCGCACTGTCATCCTGAGCGCAGCGAAGGATGACAGTATCATGGGTACAGGATGACAGTACCATGGCTAATTGTTATGCAATTAGCCATAGACTCACAAACTTGCTATACTTTCTTCACTCAAAAGACAGAATCATTAATGCTGCATTAAAAAACTCGATAACAAATAATTTATTTTTTTAAATTTAAATTATTCTGCTGCGCTGATTTTACGCGTTCAAGGAGAAAGTATGTTGAAAAAAAGTAAATTTTTTTTGCTAATTTTAATATTGATGATAGCAGGCTGCCATGCTAAGACCGTAAATAAAAAAACCTTAGCGGCGCATAAAACAAAAAGCCAACCGCAGCAGATAACCGTGACCAATAAAGTCTGCACTCAAAAAGGTATTGCATCTTGGTATGGTAAAAAATTTCATAAAAGACGCACTTCAAGCGGTGAGCGGTATAACATGTATCAATTGACAGCAGCGCATAGAACCCTTCCTTTTGCTACACGTCTTTTAGTCACCAATGAAAGAAATGGCCGGCAAGTGATTGTCAGAGTGAATGATAGGGGACCGTTTAAAAAAAATCGTATGATTGACCTATCCTATGCTGCTGCTAAAAAATTGGGTATGGTCGGTAGTGGGTTAGCTAAAGTTAGCATTAAAGTATTACCCACTAAACAGAGCAAGATTTGTTAAACATAAACTTTCTACTCGATAAGAGAAAAACTATGTCGCGCTTATCAACCATAGAATTATTTAAAGAAAATTTAAAGTTTTCTGCTGGGCATTTTACTATTTTCTCTAGCACTTCCCGAGAAAATTTACACGGACATAATTACCAATTATATGTTGCCTTTACGACCTGCGTTAATGAGGATGGATTAGCATTTGATTATCGACTGTATAAAACTAAATTACGCGATTTGTGCGAGCGCATAGATGAAACTGTCATCATTCCGGGTTTATGTAAACATTTAAAAGTTTCTCAGGAAGGCAAACATCATCGCATTATTTTTAATGATGAAGAAATGCTATTCCTTAATAGAGACGTCACTATTTTGCCTATTACGAATGCGACTGTAGAAGAGCTATCACATTGGTTTATCCAAGAATTGACCCACGATGTAATTGAATTGGCGAGCAATGCTATAGTTGGTATACAGGTAAAAGTATTTTCAGGACCTGGGCAATCTGGTTCTGCAACGTGGCAAGCAAATAATACAAAAGCACCAGTCACAACGATGTTTTTAGAGGAAGTAAATGAGTAAATATTTAATTATTACTGGCGGTAGCCGAGGCATTGGCGAAAAAACTATCGCTTATTTTCAAGAACAAGGCTGGCATACCATTAACCTATCTCGCTCACCCTGCCCTCTTACTAATGTTGTTAATATACCTGTCGATCTTACTGACTGGGATAAACTTAATGAATATCAATCTCAGCTCTCTACGTTAATCAAAAATCCTAGCACCATTAGCTTAGTGCATAATGCTGCTCATTACGAAAGAGACAAGGTAGATACATTAAATCCTCAGACATTAAAGTTAACACTCGATATTAATGTCATAGCAGCAGCTGCTTTAAATACACTGCTTCTACCTATAATGACACAGAGCTCGAGTATTATTTATATTGGCTCTACCTTAGGAGAAAAAGCTGTTCCCAATAGCGCTTCTTACTCTATTTCTAAACATGCATTAATTGGCTTAATGCGTGCAACGTGTCAAGATTTAGCTGGCAAAAACATTCATACTTGCTGCATTTGTCCTGGCTTTGTTGATACGCATCTTTTGAGAGACACGATGGAAGCCAGTCGTTTAGAGCAATTAATTGCAAATAAAGTCACTGCTAAAAGGCTAATTCAACCCATAGAAATTGCTAAGACAGTTTATTTTTGCGCAACTAATGCGGTAATAAATGGAGCAGTATTGCATTCAAACCTAGGCCAAGTTGCAGACTAACAACTTGGCCTAATGGCTATTTGCTTTCTACTAACGATGGTATCTCTACCACTGGGTTAACATCCTGCTCATAATCAACGCCATCTATATTAAAGCCAAATAGACGATAGAAATCATTTCTATAACCCTCTACATCCGTTTCAGTAGATAGATTATCGGTTGTAATAGTTGACCATGCTGATGTAATAGCCTGTTGAACTGAGGGCTCTAATTCCAAATCATCCAAGCGTATATAACCTTCTTCATCTCGACTCAAAGGCTTGCTCGCATATAAATAATCTTTAAATAAACGATAGATTTGCTCTATACACCCTTCATGCGTCCCTTTTGCTTTCATTATTTTAAATAATAAAGCGATGTAGAGAGGAACAACAGGTATAGCAGCACTAGCTTGGGTAACAACTGCTTTATCAACCGACACCATAGCCTCTCCGTTAACGCTTTTTAATGTGTCGTTTAATTTATCGGCGGTTGCTTTTAAGTGCTCTTTTGCTTTACCTATCGTGCCATTTTTATAAATGGAATGCGTTAATACAGGACCAAGATAAGAATAAGCTACCGTTTTAACACCAGACGCTAATAACCCTTCTTTATTTAAATAACTTATCCACAATTCCCAATCATCACCACCCATAACAGCAATTGTATTTTTAATTTCTTGTTCTGTTGCAGGCTCAATCGTGACGTCTTTTACTTCACCTTTAAATGCATCAATCGTTTTACCTGAAAAAGATTCGCCTATTGGTTTTAAAGCAGAATTAAACACTTCGCCGGTATCAGGATGAATGCGCCGCGGGGAGGCAAGGCTATAAATAATTAAATCTATCTTACCCAAATCCTTACGAATTAATTCAGCCGTTTGCTTTTTAATTTCACTTGAAAATGCATCGCCGTTAATACTTTTTGCGTAATAACCTTGCTCTAATGCATAGCGCTCAAAAGCGGCGGAGTTATACCAACCGGCAGATGCCGTGCGCTTTTCATCCGCTTCTTTTTCGTAGAAAACCCCTATTGTTTTAGCATCAGCACCAAAAGTGGCTACTATTCTACTAGCAAGCCCGTAACCTGTTGAGGCACCAATGACTAATACATTCTTGGGTCCATTTAATTTACCTTGCGCTTTTACATAGTTTATTTGTTCTAACACTGCTTTTGCGCATCCATTAGGATGAGCAGTCGTGCATATGAAGCCACGAATTTTAGGTTGAATAATCATTACCACCTCGTCTATACATTAAAGCAAACCGCGCTAGTTTAGCAGAAACTGTGACGCTTGAAAAAGCGTAAAAAACAGCGAATCCCCATATTAAAAATATTTTTAAAATTACGTAGTACTCATCATAAGACGACATTGTTATACTCAAATAGCAAATTCAATTAAGAAAATTTTCTGATACTAATTAGTAATTTCCCTAATAGTTCTATACTTTTATGAATGCTAATGTTAAATTTATTCATTGTTAACAATTGAAAGGAAAAAACGTCATGGCAAGAGCAACTAAACGTAAGACCACAAAAGCTAAATCAACCAAAGCTGCTACAAAACGTAAAACAGCTAAAAGAGGCAAAGTAGCTTCTAAAGCTAAGTCAGCTAAATCAACCGCAAAAAAACCAGCTAAAAAAAGAAAAGCTAAAAGCAAAAAACGTGCTGGCACAGCTGCTCGTAAAACCAAAAGATCATCTGCAAAAAGAAAAAAAGCTTAGTTGAAGCTTAAACAAAAAGGCCCGGTTAGCCGGGCCTTTTTTATTGCCTTTATTATTTCTGAGCCAATCGAGTTACCTTACCTTTAGCTTTATGTTCAATGTGAAATTTATGAAATGTAACACGTTTGAATTTATGCGCCGGCTGCAAATCTTCCAATTTAATTATTTGATATTCAGGTTTTACTTTAGGCTTTGCTTTGACAAAGACAACCTGCTTACTGGGTTTAATTGGCGCCTTTTTATTTACATGATGGCTTTGATTAATAGCGAGCTTAGCATTTAACACCATTTTCTTATTAGTTTCCTTAGCTAATACAGAAGTTAATGCCGATGCAATAACAGGGGGTTTGCTAGTATGCGATTCATTTTTGCTTAAAATATAAAACTCATTTTTTGATAAATCACCGGCTACGATTCTTGCACCTTCGGGTAGAGCAGATTGATATTTAGTGGGGGAAGCAAATGCGCATGCGGATAAAACAATAGCTGCAAGTCCTAACAATTTTCTTACCATGATAAACTCCTTTTATCATTACTATTAAGCATTATAACGGTCACCTCTAACAGATAACAATGCACCATTGCTTTTAGCCCGGCTTATTGATTATCATGCAACCATGAAAAACTCACTAAACATTCTATGCGTTATTCCCAGTCGTATTCGTTCAACTCGCTTACCGCGTAAGCCCTTACTACCTATTCACGGTAAGCCCATGATTCAATGGACGTATGAAAATGCATTACGCTGCGACATACTTTCAGAGGTTATCGTTGCAACGGATTGCAAAGAGATTGCAGAAGTCATAGAACGTATAGGTGGAAAAGTAGCCATGACAGATCCGGATATTCCAACAGGGTCAGAAAGGGCCGCAGCCGTCGCAGTGAATTACCCTCAAGCTGATGTTGTCATTAATTTACAAGGCGATGAACCCTTTATTAAGCCTGAGATGTTAAAACAGTTGGTGAATCCGTATTTAACAGGTGAAATGCCCGATATGACAACCCTTGCTTATCCCTTAGCAGAAGATAAATACACATCGCCTGGCACAGTAAAAGTCGTAACAGATTTAGCAGGCAATGCACTTTATTTTTCTCGCTCCCCCATTCCTTATTATCGAACAGAAGAAAAAGCACCTGTTTATAATCATATGGGCCTTTATGCATTTCGTAGAGACTTTTTATTACTCTACCCAACCCTGCCGCAAACACCTTTAGAAAAAACAGAAAGCTTAGAACAATTAAGAGCACTTGAGCATGGATATAAAATTAGAGTGTGCTTAACCAATGATAAAACATTGGAAGTGAACACCCCTGAAGAGTATGAGCAAGCACAAACCTTCCAACTCAATTAGCTAAGTCCTTCTCTATAAAAGACTTTTATTAGCCGTCTTAATAGGTGCTATTTAATGGTTTTTTCAGGTAAGATAAGCACCCTTTTAATGCAAGAATTTAGGTGAACCAATCGTGGCAGAGAAATTACGCAATATTGCTATTATCGCGCATGTGGATCATGGCAAAACAACATTAGTCGATAAACTCCTACAACAAACATCTAGCGTCTCAAAGAAAGCGACCAACACTGAACGCATTATGGATAGCAATGATTTAGAGCGTGAGCGCGGCATTACCATTCTTGCTAAAAATACTGCTATTAATTGGCAGGATTATCGAATTAATATTGTAGACACCCCAGGGCATGCTGACTTTGGCGGTGAAGTAGAGCGAATTCTTGCGATGGTTGATTCCGTATTATTGCTAGTTGATGCAGTAGACGGCCCCATGCCTCAAACCCGTTTTGTGACACAGAAAGCATTTGCTAGGGGACTAAATCCTATTGTCGTCATTAATAAAGTAGATAGACCAGGTGCAAGACCTGATTGGGTAATGGACCAAGTGTTTGATCTATTTGACAATCTAGGTGCTACCGACGAACAATTGGATTTCCCTGTAGTTTATGCATCTGCCTTGCTTGGGTATGCAACGCTTGATTTGAACTCCCCCTCAAGCGATATGACACCTTTATTTGAAACGATTGTTAGCCGTGTACCAGCGCCTAAGGTAGATCCTGAGGGCCCCTTCCAAATGCAAATTACCACCTTAGATTACTCAAGTTATGTGGGCATGATTGGTATTGGAAGAATTACTCGCGGCCAAGCTAAAACGAATATGCCTGTTACTATCATTGATAGAGAAGGTAAAACGCGCCAAGGTCGTATTTTACAAGTCATGGAGTATTTGGGATTAGATAGAAGCGAAGTACCCGTTGCGTATGCAGGAGACATTGTTGCTATCACTGGTATTGATGAATTAAAGATTTCAGACACCCTATGCGATCCTAACCAGGTAGAAGCATTACCTGCCTTAACTGTTGATGAACCTACAGTTAGCATGACCTTCCAAGTAAACACTTCACCTTTTGCAGGTAAAGAGGGTAAATACGTTACGAGTAGACGTATTAGAGATAGGTTATATCAAGAATTATTGCATAACGTGGCTTTACGTGTGGAAGATACTAGTGATCCTGATAAATTTAAGGTATCAGGTAGAGGTGAATTACACTTATCTATCTTGATTGAAAACATGCGTAGAGAAGGTTATGAACTCGCCGTATCTAGACCAGAAGTGATTACCAAAGTAGTAGACGGTGAATTACAAGAACCTTATGAAACCCTAACCATTGACGTACCAACTGAATTCCAAGGAACTGTCATGGAAAAATTAGGCAGCCGTCGCGGCGACCTAAAGCATATGATGTCAGATGACAAAGGTCGTATGCGTTTAGATTATGTCATTCCTTCACGCGCTTTAATTGGCTTCCATACTGAGTTTTTAACCTTAACCTCAGGCACCGGTATTATGCACCATGTGTTTAGTCATTACGGAGCTGCCGCTAAAGGCGAAATTCCAAGCAGACAAAACGGAGTATTAATTTCAAACCAACTAGGCACGGCACTAGCCTATTCATTATTTAATTTACAAGAACGCGGCCGCATGATGATAGATCCTCAAACTGAGGTATATGAAGGAATGATAGTCGGCTTACACTCACGTGATAATGATTTAGTCGTTAATGTTTGCAAAGCTAAGCAATTAACTAACATACGAGCAGCAGGATCTGATGAGAACATTATTCTCACCCCACCCATTCGGCTTAGCTTAGAACAAGCATTGGAATTCATTGAAGACGATGAATTAGTTGAAGTCACCCCTGAAAACATTCGCGTGCGCAAAAAATTCTTAAAAGAGCACGAGAGAAAGCGTTCCAGCAAAAGTTAACGCATATAGGGTAGTCTTGATAGAAACACAGCGCATATCAGGGCTACTCTTTTAAACTCAATTAAAATCTGCTTTATCTTTATTAATTATCTTAAAGGCCGTATTTTAATCTCTTGACCTGAATCACATGGATTTATCTTTTCAGATATTTTAGCTGCCGGCCTAAAAAATATTGGCTTAAGGTTGTGAGAGCGTTTAATAGTTAAATCAGGGAAATAACAATTGATTACTTTCTTTGCTTTCTCTACATAATCAGGATTAATAAATACTTCAAATTTCCCATGCACACCTATTTCAGGTGATCTTACTGTTAAGTAATTACAAGTACGATAAGCAATCCCTATAGGAAATGGTTCATCCCGCTTTTTAAAATCTTCTATGACAGCCTCTAATACCCGCTCTGCTACAAAATTACCATCCTCTAGGTATTCATTTATCTTTTGTACATCACTACAAGGGCCATCGCTTAACACTAAACTACCTTCTGAAGTTTGAGTAACTTTAGTTAGACACTTTATATTGTAAATAGGAATAGTGGGATAATTAGCAAGTAAAGCCGCTTTAATAATTCGACTCTGATCCACACTTACATAAAGCTCTATACGACTTTCAGCTTCAAAAGCAACATCATCACTAGAATACGATGCTTGATAAAATCTAGCTTGTTTAATCTTATCAATTTTATACTCTTGCTTT
Organism: Gammaproteobacteria bacterium; assembly: GCA_014132615.1. Classification (GTDB taxonomy): domain Bacteria; phylum Pseudomonadota; class Gammaproteobacteria; order DSM-16500; family DSM-16500; genus Aquicella. The sequence continues at coordinate 4,219 of BMAH01000013.1, read as the reverse complement.
AAATAATATTCAAAAAATCTCACCAGCATTTGAGCAGATTGTTTAGCATAACTACCCCATTCATGACTTAAATCAGATGCGTGTATGATAGGATCAATTAAAGCAATTTTACCTTTTTTATAAAAAAAGACATGAACACCATTATAATCTTTTATGCTTTGGTTATGGCTAACGGGCAATCCCTTTTCAAGCTTAGCCTCAAATAAGGTTTCAAGGATAGCATTTACGAATTCGCTATACGGAGTTAAAAATATTAACGCATTATCTTTTTTGTCGTATTCATATAACTGCGATGGAATGATTTTAAAGTTTGCTAAACCGGTTTTTTGCATTCTTAACGTAATGCTAAGATTTGTCATGACCAAATCAATTAAAGCCCTTCTAAATGCCTGATTTGCGTCTTTAACAACAAACTCTCCTAAGTAATTAAAATAAAATTTAATATTTTTATTTATTACTAAATCTAAATTAAGTACTAACCCTGACTTTCCATCATAGATTCTTTGCACAACACCACCTTCCTAGGACATTAAGATAGGTGGTGATATTAGCGATAAAAATTAAAGATACAATCCCGGCGTAATAGATTTAGGATCGCCATATAACGCTTGCGTACCTTTATACTTGCCTGATTCAATTTCAACCGTCACCCAATAACCACCTTGTCCAGTAGGCGCAATGTCGATAATACGTATACGCGTACCTGCCGCCACAATATCTGTTAAACGGCTATAACCCACTAATGGACTACCTTTCCATTTATGCCAATAATCAGGATCAGATTTATATTGATCATAAGTTGGCATGCGAAGGTTGAGATAATTATTATTATAAGGTGCTTTTGTAAAGCTAAATAACCAATAACGTCCCGCCATGAGTGGATTAATGGGTTTGGTTTCTGCAAGCACCATATCATTTGAAAGTGTAATAGCTTTATTTTCATAATCGCTTGGGTTTGCACTATGCGTTTTATACACACAAGCCGTTAAAGAAAAAGTGAGTAAGAGAATAACTAATTTTTTTATTCCTTTAAACATAACAGATACCTTAAAAAAATGGGTAGAGAGATTATATGCATCTAATGCAATTTATTCATCTTTTGTGTTTCTCCGACAATTAATAATAAATCATCTTGCTCTAAGACAATGTGTGGATTGGGGTTTAAGGTCCTTACATTATTTCTTTCTAAACCGACGACCAAGCCATTTACTTTTTCTCTCAGTCCTGAGTCTCTAATACTCTTACCAATTAACTTATTTCCCTTACTAAGCAATATACCTTTAAGGGTAAACTTATCTAATACACTGGATATTTCTTTAGTTTCTTCCCTCAACATTTTTTTTCTAAAAGCTTCTAATTGTTCATCATTACCAAGCACCACCAATCTATCTTCAGCCATAATTTTTTCTTTACCTCTAGGTGCTGCAATGACATGTAAACGTCTGCAAATGGCAACGACATTAACGCCGTATTCTTCTCGAATATGTAATTTACCTAAACTTTTACCATTGAGAATGGACTTTTCCCCCACATCTATTTCCACTAAATACGTATCCCAAGGCGCTAGCGTTTCATAATTATTCAATTCGGTTTGGCTTTTAATGTTACCGAGTAACTGCTCCTCAAACCAATGATAGGAATTTTCTAATTGTTTATAGGAAAGAATGAAAAATACTAAAGCAATTAAAATAAATAAAGCGACTATGATCCAACTTCTGAAGTAGAGAATACTAAGTAAAGTGACTTCAGCTAATGTAATTAACCAAATCATAAATACCGCTGGATTTAATTTAGTATTGGCATAAGTGGAAAGAGAGATACGTTTATAAGAAAACAACATTCCCCAAATAAACGGGGAGGCAATAGCCAACACAATACTTAAATAAATTATATTGGTAAACCAACTTTTACCTGTGATACTGATTAAACCCGATAAAATTAAATGATGGCTTAAAGCAAAAATAATTGCGACCAAAATACCATTAATAACTAAGCGTACACTGACTCTACGTAAGAGAGGATTACTCACATTCGTCGTTTGATTACGATACACCCAAGCTGAATAACTATCTAAAAAATAGCGCAGGCGGTCAGGCATATGTTTATCGAGTTTTTTACATAAATAGCCGGATAAGCGAATGAGATAAGGCGTAGTAAAGGTAGTAATGCCTGACACTGCGACAACGAGTGGGTAAATTTTTTCATCTATCACTTTTAAACTTAAACCTAATGCCACAATGATAAAAGAGAATTCGCCAACCTGCGCCATACTAAAACCGACTCTCACTGATGTGTTAATACTTTGGCCTGTTAAAATTGCGCCTATACTAGTTGTAATGATTTTTCCCACTATAGTAATAGAGGCTATTAGCAATACAGCAGGCCAATTTTCAACAATAACTAAAGGATTAATTAACATTCCCACTGATATAAAAAACACAGCAGCAAAAATATCACGAATAGGCATAATCACATGTTCAATACGTTTTACTAGGGTAGTTTCTGCTAAAATGGAGCCCATAATAAATGCACCCAATGCCGTTGAATAATGAAAATATGCCGCAACACACACAAGCGTTAAGCAAAGTGCAACTGAAATGATAGTTAATGTTTCCTCGCTTAAATAACTTGCGATACTACGAAAAAGAGGTGGAACCAAGAAATAGCCTACTAAAAACCACCCTCCTACCACGAGTATTAAACGAAAAACGGCATAAGCCATGTCGTAAGAAAGAATATTATGTGTTGCGACTAAGGTAGAAAGGGCAGCTAGCAATAAGATAGCTAATAAATCTTCCACAATTAACACGCCAAAAATTAATTCAGCGAAGCGTCGGGTTTTTAATTTTAATTCATCTATGGCTTTAATGATAATGGTAGTTGAGGAAATTGATAATGCCGCCCCTAAAAACAAACTATCGTAATAAGACCAACCGAGCAAAATACCAGTTACATAGCCAATAGCAAACATGAGCAACACTTCAATCAAACCTATCACACTTGCTGAAAAGCCTACGCGAGTTAATTTTTGAAAACTAAATTCTAAACCTAAATAAAACATCAAAAATATGACACCTAGCTCAGATAAAATTTTTATATTTGCAATATCTTTGATGAGCAAATAAGGTGGGGTATAAGGGCCTAATATAACCCCTGCAACTAAATAACCAAGCACAACAGGCTGGTGTATGCGTTGAAATAACAATACAACGATACCTGCTATCCCTAACATCAATGTTAAATCATAAATTAATGGTGCAAGAGCGTGCATGTTTCATCCTTATTAACAAGAAGAACAACACATTTTTATTTGATAGAAGACGAAATTGGGAGACAATATGACATTCTTAACTAGGATAGCTCCCATGTCATCCGCCATTCAAGTTTACCCGATTCCAGCGCTGACTGATAATTATATTTGGGCTATGGTTGATAGGAGTAAAACGCATGCTTTAATCGTTGATCCTGGTGAAGCCCAGCCAGTAAATGATTTTTTAACTGAATATCAACTAAGTTTAGTTGGTATTTTATTAACCCATCATCATTTTGATCACACGAATGGGGTAGAAGAATTAAAGCTTCAACATGAAGCAATTGTTATTGGACCTAACAAAGATGGCATAGAATCCTTAACGAAAGCCGTGACTGGCGGCAGCAAATTTACTATCACTAGCTTAGGGTTAAAATTTATTGTATTAGATATTGGCGCTCACACTAAAGGTCATATTGGATTTTATACACCAGGAAAATTATTTTGCGGTGACACCCTTTTTTCAGCTGGTTGCGGCCGTATATTTGAAGGCACCGCTTCGCAAATGTATAATTCATTATGCAAAATTACTTCTTTGCCAGATGACACATTAATTTATTGCGCACATGAATATACATTAGCTAATTTACGCTTTGCACATGTTGTTGAACCTAGCAATGAGAAAATTGAAAGCTATATTGAAAGAGTAACGACGCTGCGAAAACAAGGCCTACCCACACTTCCTTCTAGCTTACAGCTTGAAAAAGAAATTAACCCTTTTTTACGATGTGACAAACCTGAAGTAATAGCCAGTGCAGAAAGTTATGCCGGACATAGACTTAAAAAAGCTGAAGAAGTATTTAAGTGGCTTAGAAAATGGAAAGACGGCTTTTAATTGATACTCAAACGTCATGCCTGTAGATGTTTAATAATTCGATGACAGAAATCTGCGCAAGAGTACAGGAATGA
>BMAH01000012.1 GCA_014132615.1 Gammaproteobacteria bacterium | reverse complement strand
CACCTGCTTGACCGTTAGTTCCACCGCCATCGACAGTGACAGACACATCAAACTTAGAAAGTAATTCAGTTACTTCTAAAGGTTGACGAACAATCATACGTGCGGTTTTACGACCAAAATACTCTTCTAATGTTTTATCATTAATAACAATGCTGCCTTTACCAGGCTTTAAAAACACGCGAGCCGTTGAAGTTTTGCGGCGGCCTGTTCCATAAAAATTTTTATCTGCCATGTTATTTCCTACTTAACTTGTTCAAGATTAATGCTTTCAGGTTGTTGCGCTTCATGCGGATGCGCAGGGCCTGCATACACTTTTAACTTGCCTAGCATAGCACGACCCAAAGGACCTTTAGGTAACATGCCTTTTACTGCTAATTCGATGACTTGTCTCGCATCTTTAGCGAGTAGCTTTTCAAAAGTTGTTTCCTTTATTCCACCTGGATATCCAGAATGACGGTAATAAACTTTATCTTCCGCTTTATTACCCGTTACTTTGATTTTTTCAGCATTAGTGATGACAACGTAATCACCAGCATCTGCATGAGGTGTAAATTCTGGCCTATGTTTACCACGTAAGCGCATAGCGACTTGAGTAGCCAATCGTCCTAGCACTTGGTTAGTTGCATCTACATGCACCCACTTGTTATCGATTGTTTCTTTTGAAGCAAAATACGTTTTCATCATTAATCCTATGGAATAAACAAATAAACCTTTTAAAAGCGCCAGAATTGTATAGGAAGCTAGTAAAACAAGCAATAGTCGCAAGGTCGTAACCCATTGACTAAACGCTTAGAATAAGCTGACTTTTAGCAACCTAGGCTATTGATTTTTATCATATTCCTCTTACAACCGGGATGCGGCTACTTTTTTAAGAGGGGGTAAATAAAATTCGCTATTTCATTTTTAATTTTAAAGCATCATAACATAAATCAATTTTATTTAAACCCATCCATTCCCTTTTACCTTATTTTCCAAGTATTTTTGTAAAAAAAGGCTCGCAAAATTCTACAAAAATGGTATTTTATTTAATGTCTTTTTACTCAATTGAGGAATAAACATGGCCGCAAAAAAATCCACGAAAATGAAAAGGAAATCAAGTAATGGTAAATCTGGCATGAAGGCATCAAGCAAAAAAATGCCCTCAATGAAAATGCCTGCGATCAAAGATCCCATGTCCAAAAGTGGCATGATCAAAATGATCACCGATGTCACCACTGTTAGCAAAAAAGACGTTGTTGCTGTCCTTGAATGCTTAACTCAAGTGATTGAAAAACACGTTAAATCTGGTGGCCCAGGTAAATTTGTAATGCCTGGCTTGATGAAAATCAGCGTGGTAAAAAAACCAGCAAGACAAGCCCGCAAAGGCGTAAATCCGTTTACTGGTGAAGAAATCATGATCAAAGCAAGACCTGCTTCTAAAGCAGTTAAAATTAAAGCACTCAAAAAACTTAAAGAAATGGTGGCTTAACGCTATTTCTAAATATTCCCCTCTTCAGGATGAACGAGGGGATTATCTTTCAAACCTAGGCTTCCAACTCTTGCTTTACCACCGCTGCTAATTGTTCCGCTAATCGTTGCACGTGCTGCGCATCTTCACCTTCTACCATAATTCTGACTAATGGCTCAGTACCCGATTTACGTAGTAAAATACGGCCTTTATTACTCAATTCCTTCTCAGCTTCTTTTATCGCTTGCTGAATGCCAGGTTTATCTAAAGAAATATGAGGAGAAGATAATTTTACATTTAATAATATTTGTGGATATTTAACTAACCCTGCGCGCAATTCAGTAAGAGATAGCTGTCTTTTACGCATAGCCGCTAACACTTGTAATGCGGTAATGATACCATCGCCTGTAGATGTCAAATCTTTGCAAACGATATGACCCGATGGCTCACCCCCCAAATTCCACTGGCGGGTAGCTAATTCACTCATGATATATCTATCACCGACCGGCACACGTACAAATTCTAAACCTAAATTTTTTACTGCTTGCTCAAAACCTAAATTAGACATGACAGTACCAATCACACCGCCTTTCAGTGAACCGACCATCATTTTATGCTGCATAATGATATACATTAATTCATCGCCGTCTAATACATGCCCGCGATGATCAATCATGATGACTCTATCGCCGTCTCCATCTAATGCAATACCCAAATCTGCATTTTGCTCTAAAACATGTTGTCTTAATACTTCAGGATGCGTAGCACCGCAATTTAAATTAATATTTAAGCCATTAGGCTCAACACCCAATTCAATAACATCTGCACCTAGTTCACGCAATACATTAGGCGCTATGTGATAAGCTGCACCGTGCGCACAATCAACAATGATTTTTAATCCATTTAGCGTAATATCTGACGCAACTGTACTTTTACAAAATTCGATATAACGACCAGGCGCATCAACTACACGGATTGCTTTGCCCAATTCAGCAGAATCCACTGTAGTCATAGGTTGTTCTAACTGTTCTTCAATCGCTAACTCAACTTCATCAGCTAATTTCGTGCCTAAAGCTGAAAAGAATTTGATGCCATTGTCATAATAAGGATTATGCGATGCACTAATGACTATCCCTGCTTGAGCCCGCAAAGTACGGGTTAAATAGGCAATAGCGGGGGTTGGCATAGGCCCTAATAAATGCGTATCTATTCCTGCTGCTGATAAACCTGATTCCAGTACAGATTCAAACATGTACCCAGAAATACGGGTATCTTTGCCAATTAAAACTTTGCCGTTACCCTGCCTAGCTAATACTTTACCAACTGCCCAACCTAATTTTAAAACGAACTCGGGGGTAATTGGCCAGACTCCTACCCGCCCCCGAATTCCATCTGTTCCAAAATACTGCCTAACGCTATGAAGTGGTTTTACCATTTCAGTTGCTTGTGCCTTCGGCTGAGGTATGTCCTGCGTCTTGATCACTGAGTTTAAGCTCCTCTTGTTTACCTTCTGGCGCAATCACTTCTTCTGGTCTTTCTTTATCTTTGACCGCCTCTTTAGTATTACGCCAACCAGCTGGTTCCCTGATAGGTCTGTTATTCATGATATCTTGGATTTGATCCTGACCTATTGTTTCATATTTTACTAAGGCTTGAGCCATAGTATGCAATTTCTCAATATTTTCATGCAGAATGGTTTCAGCACGTTGATAATTTCTTTCTATGATGAGCCGCACTTCACCATCAACTAAACTCGAAGTCGCTTCAGAAACTTCTTTATGCCTGGTGATGGAGTGACCTAAGAATACTTCTTCATCATTACCACCTAAAGTAAGCGGACCTACTTTTTCTGATAGACCCCACTTGGTTACCATGTTTCTAGCAATTTCAGTGGCTTTTTGAATATCGTTAGAGGCACCCGTTGTTACCTTGCCTTGACCAAAAATAATTTCTTCCGCTAAACGGCCGCCAAATAAGCTGGATAATTTGCTTTCTAAATACTCGCGGGTATGACTATAACGATCACCTTCAGGTAAAAACATGGTGACACCTAATGCACGACCTCTAGGGATAATTGTAACTTTGTGCACAGGATCATGGCCTGGTACGTTTAATCCCACAATGGCATGACCTGCTTCATGATAAGCAGTTAATCGTTTTTCTTCTTCTGTCATTACCATGGAGCGGCGTTCTGCACCCATAATGACTTTGTCTTTTGCTTTTTCAAAATCTTCCATATCAACTGAGCGTTTATTAGCTCTTGCTGCAAAGAGCGCAGCTTCATTAACAATATTTGCTAAATCCGCACCAGAAAATCCCGGTGTGCTGCGCGCAATAACAGCAATATTGACGTCATCTGAAGTAGGAACTTTACGACTATGCACTTTAAGAATTTGTTCACGGCCTCTTACATCAGGTAAGCCGACTATGACTTGCCTATCAAATCGACCTGGGCGTAATAAAGCGGGATCTAATACATCGGGACGGTTAGTAGCAGCAATAATAATGACGCCTTCACTACCTTGGAAGCCATCCATTTCAACTAGTAACTGATTAAGCGTTTGCTCACGTTCATCGTGACCACCGCCTAAACCGGCACCACGTTGACGGCCCACTGCATCAATTTCATCGATGAAGATAATGCAAGGTGCTTGTTTTTTCGCTTGCTCAAACATATCCCTAACACGTGATGCACCAACACCCACAAACATTTCCACAAAATCAGAACCAGAGATAGTGAAGAAAGGAACTTTCGCCTCACCCGCTACTGCTTTTGCAAGCAACGTTTTGCCTGTACCTGGCGGACCTACTAGCAATACACCACGTGGAATCTTACCGCCTAAACGCTGGAACTTGCCGGGGTCTTTTAAAAAATCGACTAATTCTTTTACTTCTTCTTTTGCTTCTTCACAACCAGCCACATCAGCAAAAGTAATTTTAACTTGATCTGCATTTAACAGGCGTGCACGGCTGCGGCCAAAAGAGAAGGCACCGCCCTTACCACCGCCAGCTTGTTGACGTAATACATAAATCCAAATGGCGAATAGAATGATCCACGGGAGTAAATTTAATAAATGCATCCAAATGCCAGGTTGTTCCGGCGGCTTACCTTTAATAACGACATTCTTATTAATCATGTCTTGTAATAAGGTAGCGTCTTGGCGCATAGGTAAATAAGAACTGAAAGTCTTATTATTTTGTAAGGTGCCTGTTATATTTTGCTCAGAAATCGTTGCAGACTTCACATTACCCTGCTTAATTTCAGTGAGCAGCGACGAATAGCTTATTTTTTCTTCCGGTTCACGCCGCGGGCCAAAGTTATTGAATACAGAGAAAAGGATAACTCCAATTACCATCCATAACAGTATTGTCTTGATTGCATCATTCACGTTGATTGACCTCTTTTAAAGCACGCCCAGTGACTTAAGTCCGCAAATCCATCTGTCGTTTTCTTTTAAGTATAAGATAATCATACCTAATCTGTAGCTTTTAAACCACGCTAGGATTTTAATTCCCGAGCTAATACATAAATTTCTCTAGAACGATCTCTAGAAGCTTTAGGTTTGCGGATAACAACTGTCTTAAAATGCCGTTTTAGTTCTAAAAAAAACGCATCAAACCCCTGGCCTTGAAAGATCTTAATAAGAAACCCGCCATTTGGTTTTAACATTTTTGTAGCAAAATCTAATGCTAATTCAGAGAGATACATCGATTTTGGGATATCAACACTCTCATTACCACTCATATTAGGCGCCATATCAGAGATGACAAAATCGACTTTTACCCCTCCAATTAAGGTTTCAAGCGCGGCAAGGACAGTCTCGTCCGAAAAATCACCCTGTATAAACTCCACCCCCGAGATAGGCTCCATGTTTAGGATATCCATGGCAATAAGCCTTCCCTTAGGTTGTATTAGTTTAACTGCAAGCTGCGCCCAACCCCCGGGGGCTGCGCCTAAATCAACCACTGTCATACCCGGTTTAAACAGCTTATCTCTTTCTTGAATTTCTAATAATTTATAAACCGCGCGCGAGCGATAACCCTCGCGCTGCGCTTGTTTAACATAAGGATCGGTAAAATGTTCTTTTAACCAACGTTTACTACCGCTTTTAGTTGCCATTAAATATATGCAACCTCAACAATGTCATACGTAGTTTTACCTTCAGGCGTCACTACTTCGACAGTATCTCCTTCATATTTACCTATTAATGCACGTGCAACAGGTGATGTAACAGAAATTTTATTTTGATTAATATCTGCTTCATCTTCCCCAACAACTTGATATTCAAGTGTCTTACCTTGAGCACTTTCTAATTTGACAGTTGAACCAAAAATGACTTTTCCTTCATTATTGATTTTCGTGACATCGATTACTTGAGCATTTGATAATTTAGATTCGATATCTAAAATCCGGCCTTCAGTAAAGCTTTGCTGCTCGCGTGCTGCATGATATTCCGCATTTTCTTTTAAATCACCGTGTGCACGTGCTTCAGCAATCGCGTTAATAATTCTAGGTCTTTCAACTTGTTTTAATCGCTCTAACTCTTCGCGCAATTGGTCTGCGCCTCTTATAGTCATTGGCACTTTTTGCATGGCTATTACCTCTATTAAAACTTCATGTCTTCAAAGAATTTCTTAACTTTATTAAACCAAGTATTGGATTTAGGATTATGTTTATTATTCGGCAACATGGTTTTCTCAAATTGTTTAAGCAATTCTTTTTGTTTGGCAGTTAAATTAACCGGCGTTTCAATTTGTACTTTACACATTAAATCACCCGGATCACCACCTCTTACAGAGGGTACACCCATGCCCTTTACTCTAAACACTCTACCCGTTTGAGTTTCTGCTGGAACTTTTAACTTCACACGACCATTTAATGCAGGTACTTCAAGCTCCCCGCCTAACGCACCGGTTACAAAACTAATAGGCACGTCGCAATAAAGGTTTTTACCGTCGCGTTCAAATAATTCATGAGGAAGAACTTGTATTTGTATATATAGATCGCCTGCGTAAGCACCCGCTTCGCCAGCTTCACCTTCGCCGGTTAAGCGTATTCTATCCCCTGTATCCACACCTTGTGGGATTTTGACAGATAATTTTTTATTTTGCTTACGTCTACCTCGCCCATGACAATTCGTGCAAGGCGATTGAATGATTTTACCTTTACCGTAACAAGCAGGGCAGGTTTGTTGTACCGTGAAAAAACCTTGCTGCATACGTACTTGGCCATGACCGCCGCAATCGTGACAAGTAACAGGTGAAGTACCTGGCTTTGCACCTGAACCGTGACAATCACCGCAGGCAACTAAGGTAGGAATGGTAATTTCTGCTGTTTTACCAAATACAGCATCTTCTAGCGTAATTTCAAGGGTAAAATAGAGATCAGATCCTCGTTGAGGGCCGCCTCTTCCACCGCCAAATATATCGCCAAATATATCGCCAAATATATCAGTAAAATTCATGTTACTGCCGCCACCAAAACCACCGGCAGCACCATCAACCCCTGCATGACCAAACTGATCATAAGCGGCACGTTTTCTGCTATCTGAAAGCACTTCATAAGCTTCTTTAATCTGCTTAAACTGCTCTTCAGCTTCTTTATTGTTACCGTTTCTATCAGGATGATGCTTCATTGCTAAGCGGCGATATGTTTTCTTAATCTCTTCGTCGCTCGCATTACGCGTCACACCTAATGTTTCATAATAATCACGCTTAGTCATATAGGATTCTTTCACAATATTAACTCATAAAAAAAACGACTCTCTTCTGATGAAGAGAGTCTATAGGTTTAATTAATACGAAAAGTTAAGAGTAGATTAAGAATCACGCTTTTGATCATCTTTTACTTCTTCAAATTCCGCATCAACTACATTGTCGTCTTTCTTACCTTGTGATTCTCCCCCAGCTTGTTGACCGCCCGGGCCACCTGCTGCCTGTTCACCGCCTTGGCCAGGTTGTTGACCTTGCGCATATAAACGCTCAGCCATTTTAGAGGAAGCTTCTGTTAACTCTTTGGTTTTTGCTTCAATTGCATCTTTGTCATCTGATTTCATGGCTTCTTTTAGCGCTTCAACTGCTTTTTCAATTGCCGTTTTTTCTTCAGCGCTAACTTTATCGCCTGCTTCACTAAGTGACTTAGTGACTGCATGAATCATGTTATCAGCTTGGTTACGTGCAGTGACTAAATCATGGAATTTTTTATCTTCCGCTGCATGAGCTTCTGCATCTTTCACCATTTTTTCGACTTCTGCTTCGCTTAAACCGGATGAAGCTTGAATCTTAATAGATTGTGCTTTACCTGTTGCTTTGTCTTTAGCAGACACATGCAAAATACCGTTTGCGTCTATATCAAACGTGACTTCAATTTGTGGTAAACCACGTGGCGCAGGTGGAATATCTGTCAAGTCAAAACGGCCTAAGGATTTATTCGCCGACGCCATTTCACGCTCACCTTGGAGTACATGAATGGTAACCGCTGTTTGATTATCAGCTGCTGTTGAGAAAATTTGTGATGCACGAGTTGGAATCGTGGTGTTTTTCTCAATTAACTTAGTCATCACGCCACCCATAGTTTCAATACCTAGGGAAAGCGGTGTGACGTCTAATAACAATACATCTTTAATATCACCAGAAAGTACAGCACCTTGAATCGCAGCACCAATTGCAACAGCTTCATCGGGATTCACATCTTTACGTGGATCTTTACCAAAGAATTTGCGAACCGTTTCTTGCACGAGCGGCATGCGAGTTTGACCACCGACTAAGATAACGTCGTCAATGTTACTCACATCTAAATTCGCATCTTTGATTGCAATTTTGCAAGGTTCAATGGTGCGTTGCACTAAATCTTCGACTAATGACTCTAATTTTGCACGTGTAATTTTAATATTCATGTGCTTAGGGCCAGTAGCATCTGCCGTGATGTAAGGCAAGTTAACTTCGGTTTGTTGGGTAGAAGATAACTCAATCTTCGCTTTTTCAGCTGCTTCTTTTAAGCGTTGTAGTGCAAGTGGGTCATTGCGTAAATCAATGCCAGTTGTGCTTTTGAATTCATCAATTAAGTAATTCATCAAGCGTTGGTCAAAGTCTTCACCACCTAAGAAGGTGTCACCGTTGGTAGATAACACTTCAAATTGATGTTCACCATCGATATCAGCAATCTCAATAATAGAGATATCGAATGTACCACCACCTAAGTCGTACACTGCAATTTTGCGATTACCAGGTTTTTTATCCATACCGAATGCTAATGCAGCAGCAGTTGGCTCATTGATAATACGTTTTACTTCAAGACCTGCGATACGGCCAGCGTCTTTAGTCGCTTGACGTTGAGAGTCATTAAAATAAGCAGGGACAGTAATCACCGCTTCTTTCACTTCATGACCTAAATAATCTTCAGCTGTTTTTTTCATTTTCTTTAAAATTTCAGCTGAGACTTGTGGTGGCGCTAAATCATCTTTACCTAATACCTGTACCCATGCATCGCCATTTTGTGCTTTTACAATTTTGTATGGCACGGTTTCTTGCATGCGTTTTACCATAGGATCATCGTAGCGACGGCCAATTAAGCGCTTAACTGCATAAATGGTATTTTTTGGATTGGTAATGGCTTGGTGCTTAGCAGGTTGGCCAACACGAATTTCACCATTATCTAAATAAGCCACAATTGAAGGGGTGGTACGCGCACCTTCTGCATTTTCTATAACTTTAACCTTGTCACCTTCCATTACTGCGACGCAAGAATTGGTGGTTCCCAAGTCTATACCTATGATTTTATTCATGCTTGCCATGTTACTCTCCAATGACGTTGTTTATATACACATAAGGGCAAATTATTAATTTTCAATGTCTCAGGGTTATTCATTTTCCCCTTTTGCCACTGTGACTAAAGCAGGGCGTAAAAGGCGATTATTGAGGGTATAACCTTTCTGCAAGACTGATATCACAGTCCCTGGGGCAACGGTTGTATCTACTTGCATAGAAATAGCCTGTTCAAATTCTGGATTAAAAGGCTGATTAATGGGGTTCACTTGTTGAATGCCAAATTTTTCCATTGCTGTATAAAACATTTTCAATGTTAATTTAACACCATCTACGATGGAATCAGCTGCCTTTTCTAAATCTTTAGGCACACTAACAATACAAAGTTCTAAACTATCGACAATAGGCAATAATTCAAAAGCGAATTTTTCTAAACCATATTTATGTGCATTGGCTACATCTCGCTCATTACGGCGCTGTGCATTCTCACTTTCAGCCTGCATGCGTAATATGCGCTCCCAATATTGATTAGCTTTTTGCTCCGCTTCGCCTAATTGCTGCATTAACTCCTCATAGGAAGGATGAGTTAATAAGTCCGACGACTTTTCTTTTGGCTTTGAATCATGCTCAGCGTCATGATGTGATGTTTTTTTAGACAAGAAATTCACTCCGTACTAGTGATTAAATTAGTATAAACGAAATATAAGGCCAAACTGTCTAGATTCAAGGTTAGATTTACTTCAACCTATCAATAGTTTAATTTAGCCAAGTTAGCGTATTATTAAATCTATCTAAGCGCGAACAGGAACACACCATGCCATCACAATTCAAAACTATCGGTATATACGGCCGCGTCAAAAATCCTGGCGTGACAGAAACCTTAAAAGCTCTCATTCATTATCTTGAAAGCCTAGGCCAATCTATTTTGTTAGATACCGAAACCGCTGCTGCCCTAGGTGAAGCTTGCCATACTCGCTGTATTGCACCGCAAGAATTAAGTAAATGCTGCGATTTAATTATCGTTGTCGGCGGAGATGGCAGTCTTTTACATGCAGCGCATGCTGTTATTAATGATGAAATACCTGTGTTAGGTATAAATAGAGGACGCTTAGGTTTTTTAACAGACATTCTTCCCACTGAATTAAAAAAAATTAAAGCGATATTGGATGGTAAATATATTTTAGAAAAACGCTTTTTATTAAGCGCAAGCGTTGAATATCAAGATAAAATGGTGGGGAAAGGTGATGCATTGAATGAAGTTGCATTAATTCCTAATTCTGTTCCACACATGCATGAGTTTGAAATCTATATTGATGACCAATTCGTTTGCAGCCAAGATTCAGACGGCATTATTATTGCAACGCCCACAGGATCTACTGCTTATGCCTTATCCGGCGGCGGTCCTATTTTACATCCGCAGTTAGATGCCATGGTTTTAGTGCCTATGTTTCCTCATACACTTAGCATGCGTCCTATTGTGATAGATGGGAATAGTCAAATTACAATTCTCATTTCACCTAATAATTCAGGCACACCCAGATTAACCTGCGATAGCCAAAATTTAATTGACACACCGCCTGGCAGTCGTATTCATATCAAGAAAAAACCGCAAAAATTACATCTTATCCACCCACTTGATTACGACTACTATGAAACATTACGCAGCAAATTGCATTGGGGGCGTAAAACTCATTATTCCACCTAGGAGTAACAATGCTAATTCAAATTCACATTCGCGACTTAGCTACAATTGAAGAATTGCATCTCAATTTAACTAGCGGTTGCTCCATGATTACAGGCGAAACAGGTGCAGGCAAATCTATTTTTATTGAAGCGATTGAACTTGCATTAGGAGGCCGTGCTTCACCTAACCTCATACGTTCAGGTAAAGAAAAAGCAGATATTAGTCTATGTTTTGATGTCACTAACTTTCCCAATGTAATAGATAAATTAAAAAGTTTAGATTTATATCAAGACACTCCTGAATGCATTATACGCAGAATTTTAACTAGTGATGGGCGTTCCCGCTGCTATGTAAATGGTGCGCCAGCAACCGTGCAATTAGTAAAAGAATTAGGTGAATTACTGTTTCATTTGCACGGTCAACATGAGCAACAAGTATTACTTAAAGCAGAAACCCAACGTGACATGGTAGACCGTTATGCTGATCATCTACCTTTAGCTCATCAAGTGAGAGATTGCGCTGATGAAGCTAAACATATTGCGCAACAAATTAAATTGTTGCAGCAAAAAACGGCTGAACGTACGCAGCGCAGTGACTATTTACGTTTTCAATTAGAAGAATTAATGGAAGTAGGACTGCAACATGGTGAATGGGAAACGCTTGAATTAGAGCATAAACGTTTATCTCATGCTGAAGAATTGATGCATTCTGCCCAACATGCTTTGCAGCAAATTAATCATGATGAAGAACATAATTTACTCTCTTTATTAAATGATTTGCGTAAAACTTTAGAATCTATGCAACCCGTTGAAACGAAAGCACAGAATTGGATTAATGCTTTAGATTCCACACTCATACAAGTTAGAGATTTAGAATCGGAATTACAACATTATTTAACTCAAACAGAATTAGATCCAGAAAAATTACAAAATATTGAGTCGCGAGTTAGTCATATCTTTACTCTATCGCGTAAACATAAAATCGCACCTCAAGATTTATTTCAATTTCAAGAAGGTATTGCTAACGAATTAAAAGCGTTAGACTCAAGTGATGAAGACTTAGTAAAATTAGAAAAACAACAAGCATCGCTAATTAAAAAGTATGAATCACTAGCTAATCAGTTAACACGTAGCCGCGAAGCAGCATCCATAAAATTGGAAAAAGAAATTACTACTACTATTCGCTCCCTCTCATTACCACACGGCGAATTTAAAATTGCATTCGAAAAAGAAAACAATAGCTTATCTAGCCATGGCAATGAAAAAATTATTTTTTTAATTAAAACTAATCCAGATCAATCTTTGCAATCTTTGGCTAAAGTCATATCAGGCGGTGAATTATCTCGTTTAAGCTTAGCTGCTCACCTTGCTCTTGCTAATCGCACCAATATCCCCACTTTAGTATTTGATGAAGTAGATACGGGTTTAAGCGGAGCAACCGCTGAAAAAATAGGTAAGTTACTAAGAAAATTGGGTGGGTCATACCAAGTTTTTTGTGTTACTCACCAACCACAAGTTGCAGCCTGTGGTCACCAACAATTACTAGTTGAAAAATACTTCGTTGCGAAAACAACGCATACTCGATTGCGTGTATTAAATGCCGAAGAAAGAATGCGAGAAATTGCTCGCATGTTAGGCGGCGAAAAGATAACTGAAAAAACACTGGCTCATGCACGCGAAGTTTTAGAAACCATATAATTAAACCTAGATGAGAAATGGACTATTCAACCAATAGCATGAAAATGTAGTAACATATACGTTACATTGAATGCTTTATTCCAAGGATGGAATTATGCTGCGCAAAAATGATAAATGCCGCTTAGGCTTTTTTCAACAGCCTTCTGCCAATCTCACCCCACCCGCTAAAACATTTAACCGTTTGATTGAATATTTATCCCCGCAAGATAAAGCGCTAATTGATACTACTTATTACCCTTTGATGTTAGTAAATAAAGTGGCAACGATAATTAATAAAGCGCAATGGGAAAAAATAGGTAATATAAACGATTTTCCTATGCTCGCCTTAGCCGCATTAAAACAAGGCAAAATTGATGGAATTTCCTTCTCTACCAGTCAAATTTTTTATAATGTCTTGACTCATCCTGACAATTATAAGAAAACAAAAATCATTTCTATTTTTTCTAAAAATGGTCAAATCAATCCCCTTGCTGCATATATGATTGATGAAACAATGGCATACGCTTCTATAAGCAGAGAAGTTTTTGCAATAAAAGAAATAGGAAAATTAGAAGAAGCCTCGTTAAACCGATTTTTATTCGATGAACAGTCAAAATCATTTAATTATATTTTGAATTATTCAAATAATTTACGTGGAGAATACGATTGGACACCACAAGAAAGAAATAAATTTTTTGATTTATTATCTTTCCTCCCAGCATCCGAACGTACTTTTTTACATATACCCGATCATGATTTTGATGCAAAAGAAGAAACATTAACGCGAAGAATTAACTTTGACGTATTGTTTAACCAATTATCTCGCTTTTTACTTAATCATGAGCCCAGAATCATGATCCCTTCAAAAGGCATGATGCAAGCTTATTTGTATGCAACACGAGGGCCTGAAGCTCCACGCTTACGATCCCAATTATCCCTTTGTCCTTGGCGTGGAATATATAAGGGTATGAAAAAAAATTGGCGTCCGCTTTATATTCATTTTAAACCATTAGCGCACTTAACACCCAAAATTATAGATCAACATATTGCTCCACTTCATTCTGCCGATGCTGAAAAGCACGATAGTTATCATGGTATACGATTTGCTGATGTTCCTACTCCTATACGCAAGCTTTTTATAGAAATCGCTCATAAACTATGGCCGTCGCTTATTTGCTCTTCACCCAAAGATAGCTCTCTAACACAACTATTCTTAGAACAATTAGCTAAAGCGATTATGGATATGGAACACTCTTTTTATGATAGGAAATTATTAGATAAAAGATACCTAGCCAAAATATATGAAGACGATATCTCAGAAGACAATGAAGGTTTGGCAATCATTATTAACGAAATGCAAAAATCAGAAGAACAACCCTTTTGGTATAATATTATGCTCGCTATTTTGAATGCCAAAGAAAAATTATCTGCTAGACCCTCCTTGAAGGACTATAGCTATCACGAATTTCTCCTAGCCGCGAGCGAAGGCGTGGGTATTTTTGCAGACATTTTAATTGAAAATGAAGCAAGATGGCATGAGCGCTATCATTTCTCACTTAAATCCTATTTCAAACATTTGCAAATACCGCAAAAATATAAGATTAGCAATTTAATGGATGTGCATTTTATGGAAATAGGCTTGCATATTAAACAAAGAGCTGAGGAATTAACTGATAATAAACCAGTCACAGAACTAATGTGGTTGAATAAGTATTCTTCTTGCTTGTATTTTCGCAAACATGCAGAAATTAAATTAAAACATAAAAAATGTGATCAGCCTCAACTTATTCTTTGAGGCTGCGAAAGGTTATTTACTCTTTTGACATTTACCGCAACTGCCGTAAATATTTAAACTATGATCCGTAATAGTATACCCAGCTTGCTTTGCAATTTCTTGCTGGCGTTTCTCTATGACTTCATCTATAAACTCTTCTACTCGACCACATTTTACACAGACTAAATGATCGTGATGGGTTCCATTATCTAATTCAAATACAGATTGCCCACCCTCAAAATGATGCCTGATTACTAATCCTGCCTCTTCAAATTGCGTTAACACACGATAGACGGTAGCCAAACCAATTTCTTCACCAGATTCGAGTAGAATGCGATAAATGTCTTCCGCGCTTAAATGATGCTCCTTGGTTTTTTCCAACATTTCTAAAATTTTGCGGCGCGGCAAGGTAATTTTTAAGCCGGCTTTTTTTAAATTCGAGTTATCCAACGATCTTTCTCCAATAAGATGATTTGTTATAACCTACTTTTCCTTTAGAATGTCGCCATCAAATAAAAGGTATTGTACATGAAAAAAATCATTTTCCTCGCCTTTCTTGCTTCAATTTTGTCAGGTTGTTCGTATTTGCGTGTGCATAAAATGGATGTGGAACAGGGTAATGTCATTACGCAAGAACAAGTTAGCCAACTTAAATTGGGCATGACGGAATCCCAGGTCATAGCCATCATGGGTAATCCTTTATTAACCAATCTTTTTGAAGATAATCGATTAGATTACATTTATACCTATCAACCAGGCTATGGTAAGCGCACTGAACAACGTGTTAGCTGTCTATTCCAAGGCGGGCGTTTAAGGAATATTGTTAAAACCTAACGCTTCTTTTTAGCTTTCGCTCTGCGCGCTTCTTTAGGATCAATAGTAAGCGGCCGGTAAATTTCTATACGGTCGCCTTGTTCTACCCTATCGGTCAAGGCGCGTGCTTTGCTAAATACACCCACTTTTTGTTTAGTTAAATCAATATCAGGAAATTGCGTTAATACACCAGATTGTTGAATAGCTTCTAAAATTGTAGTGCCCTGCTCTACTTCTAACGCAATAATTTGTTGGTGATTGGGCAGTGCATAACACACTTCGATTTTAATCATGCTGTTCACTGCCGTAGAGTTCAACTGCGCGCTTACAGAAAGCATCGACTAAAGTATTTGCTATATGCTGAAAAACGGGTTGAAATAATTTATCTATAAAACTTCCTGCAAATTCAAATTCTAAATCCAACATCACTTTGCAAGCTTTATCATCCAGTGCAATAAAAGTCCAAATTCCTTCCATATGTTGCAATGGGCCATTCATTAGATTGATATCAACTGTATCATAGGGATGCAAACGATTGCGGGTAGTAAAGCTTTTATGTATCCCTTTCCACACAATTTCAAGGCTAGCCACCACTTCATTCTCAGTACGACTAATGATGGTGCTGCTATGACACCAAGGTAGAAAACGGGGGTAATCTTCCACATTATTGACCAATTCAAACATTTGACGAGTAGAATAACCTATCAACGCACTTCTTTTTAAACTATTCATATATATTCCCAACAAAATATTTTGTCATTATACTGCGTCACATGAAACAGACACAAAAAACAAATAAAGCAATTGCCTTAAATCGTAAGGCAACCCATGACTACTTCATAGAAGAACGCTTTGAAGCAGGTCTTGTCCTTGAAGGCTGGGAAGTAAAGAGCTTGCGCGAAGGCCGTGTGCAACTGGATCAAGCCTATGTTTTGCTAAAAAAAGCAGAAGCTTGGTTATTTGGTGCACTCATCACACCATTGCAAACCGCTTCGACGCATATTAACCCTGATCCTCAGCGTAATCGTAAGCTGCTGCTAAAAGCGCGAGAGTTGAGCAGATTAATCGGTAATGTAGAGCGCAAAGGCTATACCCTCATTCCTTTGTCACTTTATTGGCATAATAATAGAGTGAAATTAGAAATTGGCTTAGCCAAGGGTAAGAAGTTGCATGATAAGCGCGCTAGCGAGAAAGAAAAAGATTGGGCAAGAGAAAAGCAGCGCTTATTAAAGCACAAATAACTGTTAGCTATTGACCAAGACTTGCTATCCGCTTTAAAGATGCATAAGATGCGTGGTGCGCATAATATTGCGTTAATAATTAAATTGATAATTGAACTATACTTTTATTGGGGGCGACCTGGTTTCGACGTGGGTTGCAAAGCTTGAGGTGCATGTCGAGGATGTAACTTAACCTCGTAAAAAATGTTACAAACCAAATAGTTGCCAAAAAACAACGCAACTTCGCTAACGACGTAAACTTCGGCCAAACCGAAGTGTACGCTCAAGCCGCTTAATAACCGGCAAGCGACCATCCGCCTATTGTGCTTGTACGATAGGAAACTTACGAAAGTAAGGGGGTGGTCATATTATACAAGCTCGCGAACTGATCTGCCCAAGGTCGGGCCGCTAAATTTTCTGGGATCGCTGCATTCGATACTTTCCAATTAGTGGCGGTGCGGCTAAATTGAATAATTGGATAAACATGTAGACCCGATAGTAGAGGACTTGCGGACGCGGGTTCAATTCCCGCCGCCTCCACCAAATAGACATCCAATAACTTCCAAATTCATCCAAAACCCCTTGAAATAAAGGGGTTTTTTATTTACCCTACGTCCAACGATGTCCGACTGATACCCCCAACATCCGGTATGTTTTGGGGGCATTTTCGGGGGTACTTTGATACCCCTAAAAGGTGATACCCCCATGCCATTGAGAGACGTAACAATTAAGAATGCTAAACCTCGTGATAAGGCATACAAACTTGCTGATGAAAAAGGCTTGTACCTTTATATCAAGCCTAATGGCTCAAAAGCTTGGCGCTTAAAGTATCGATTCCTTGGTAAAGAGAAAACGCTCTCAATTGGCCTCTACCCTGATGTTGGTCTTTCAGATGCCAGGAATGCTCGCGACAATGCAAGAAAACAGCTTGCAGATAAAATTGACCCAGGTTTGGCGAAACAAGTATCTAAGCGCAGCGCGAGAGAAGCCTCAGAAAATAGCTTTGAGGTTATTGCACGCGAATGGTACATCAAGTTTTCAACAAAATGGTCGCCCAGCCATGGTGAAAGAATTTTACGTCGACTAGAGAAAGATATTTTTCCCTGGATTGGCAAGCGTCCTGTTAATGAAATTACCGCACCAGAGTTATTAAACGTACTTCGCCGCATGGAAAGCCGAGGAGCAATTGAAACCGCGCATCGCGCACACCAAAATTGCGGACAAGTATTTCGTTATGCAATTGCAACTGGACGTGCAGAACGCGATCCATCAAATGACTTGAAAGGCGCAATACCGCCAGCAAAGAAAAAACATCACGCATCGATTATCAAACCAACGGCAATCGGTGAATTGCTTCGCGCGATTGATGGATATCAAGGGCATTTCATCACAAAATGCGCATTACGTTTAGCGCCTCTTGTTTTTGTCAGACCAGGCGAACTACGCCATGCAGAATGGAACGAATTTAATTTAGCGACTGGAGAATGGCGCATACCAGCTGAAAAAATAAAAATGCGCATCACTCACATTGTCCCCTTATCAACTCAAGCAATCGCAATCATACGTGAACTTAGAGCTTTAACTGGTGACGGAAAATATTTATTTCCCAGTGTTCGAAGCTCAAAACGTGCGATGTCAGAGAATACAGTTTTAGCAGCATTACGTCGTCTTGGTTATACGAGCGATGAGATGACAGGCCATGGTTTTCGCTCAATGGCTAGCACTTTATTAAATGAACAAGGTTGGAATCCAGACGCAATCGAACGACAGTTAGCTCATGGTGAACGCAATACTGTTCGCGCCGCTTATAACTATGCTGAGTATTTACCAGAGCGCAAAAAGATGATGCAGCAGTGGGCGGATTATCTAGATAAATTGAAAGCTGGTGGAGAAATCATACAAATACGACAACGCGCTTAGTTATCTTTTGTAATACTCCAGTCACTCGATAGCATTTCAGCCTGCTGTAATACTGTTTGCACAGCAGCATCTTGCAAATCAGGCGGATAACCATACTTACGAAGAATTCGTTTCACCAACACACGCAATCTCGCTCTGGCAGATTCGCGATGTGCCCAATCCACTGAAACATTATCGCGTAAACTTACTAATAATTCATGAGCAATTAATCGAAGTTTATCATCACCCATGACCTCAACAGCACTTTCGTTTTCTGATAAAGCGTCATAAAAAGCTATTTCCTCATCAGATAATCCTGACTCTTCACCACGTTGTCGAGCAGAGCGAATATCTTTGGCTAATTTAATTAATTCCTGCATCACCTCAGCAGCTGTAATTGCATTAGCATGATAACGAGCCACCGCGTCTTCCAGACGTTCCGAAAAAGCTTTTGTTTGCACAACATTCGCTTTACTTCGTGAACGAATACCATCATTGAGTAATTTTTTCAGAGCTTCTAAAGCAAGGTTCTTTTTTTCCATCTGTTGCACTTCAGCTAAAAATTCATCTGATAAAATCGATATATCGGGACTTTTTATGCCAGCAGCAGCCAAAATATCGACGATTTCAGTAGAAACTACAGCACGGCTCACTATTTGTTGAATGGCTAATTCTCTTTCTTGTTTAGTTATTCCAGAACCAAGAGAAGTCTTAACTAATGCAGCGCGTATTGCCTGAAAAAAACCAACTTCTTCGCGAATTTTTTTTGCTTCATCTGATGCTGAAGCCAAAGAAAAAGCTTTAGATAATGCTAAGACTGCATCTTGATATCTGCGATGCGCGTTCTTCTTATTTTCATCTGTTTTCTCTTTAGCTGCTAGCTTGTGTTGCATATCAAGAATCCACTCAATAGCTCCAGCCATCATCTTTAATCGTTCTTGCGGTGCTCCTTGCAACGCTGATTTGTAATCAAATCCATGAAACATATCGCGAACAATTTCATATCTTTCCAACAACACCGCGATAGCTTTAGCCTCATCAACACCAGTCTTATCTTGATCGCTCTCTGAATACTGCTGAAGCGCTGATTTAAGGTTTTGTGCTATACCAATATAATCGACAATTAATCCGGCAGGTTTATCACTAAATACACGATTTACACGTGCAATCGCTTGCATCAGACCATGTCCTTTCATTGGCTTGTCAATATACATAGTGTGCATACACGGCGCATCAAATCCGGTCAGCCACATATCACGGACGATCACTAATTTTAATGGGTCTTTTGCGTTGCGCGCACGTTTTGCTAAATCATCACGTCTCTTTTTATTTCCAATATGCTGCTGCCACTCTTGAGAGTCGCTAGCAGCACCCGTCATCACCACTTTGATCACTCCAGCATTATCATCTGCACTGTGCCATTCAGGACGCAATTTAATAATTTCATCGTATAACTTCACGCAAATACGTCGACTCATACAGACAATCATTGCTTTGCCATCTAACGCTGCGACACGATTTTCAAAATGCTCAACAATATCTTTAGCTATCATAGCAAGACGTTTATCACTACCAACCAAAGCTTCGATCGTTGACCATTTCTTTTTGAATCTCTCTTGTTCTAATTCTGGATCGTCTTCAGTGAGCTCTGCAACTTCTGCATCTATACTGGGTTTTTCATTTTCATCAAGCTCAATGCGTGCAAGTCGAGATTCGTAATAGATCGGTACAGTAGCACCATCTTCAACAGCGCGGCTAATATCGTAGATATCAATGTAATTACCAAATACAGCAGGTGTATTTACATCATCAGCTTCAATGGGTGTACCTGTAAAACCAATGAACGACGCATTGGGCAAAGCATCACGTAAATATTTTGCAAAGCCATAAGATATCGCGGCAGTTTTTGCATCAACTTTGGCACGAAAACCGTATTGGCTACGGTGTGCTTCATCTGCAATTACTACAACATTGCGGCGATCGGTTAGCATTGGATATTCGCTTTCACCTGTTTCAGGAGCAAATTTTTGAATCGTAGTAAAAACCACACCCCCAGATGCACGATTCAAAATCTTCTGCAAATCTTCTCGGCTTTCTGCTCGCACCGGAGTTTGTCGAATCAAATCACGACACATTGAGAATGTTGTAAATAATTGCTCATCCAAATCATTACGATCTGTTAATACAACAAGCGTTGGATTTGCCATTGCTGGGTGTTTCACTAATTGCCCTGCATAGAACGCCATTAATAAACTTTTGCCCGAGCCTTGAGTGTGCCAGATCACACCGGCTCGTTTATCACCTTGCGCTTGTGACTTTACGCTAGGCAAGCCGTAATTGGCTGGATTTTCACGCACACCTTGCCATGGTGTAGCGGCGCGAATCGTTGATTCAATCGCTTTTTTCACAGCATGGAACTGATGATAACCTGCAATAATTTTTACTAGACCGTTGTCTTTTTCACCAAAAACAGTGAAATCTCGGAATAAATTAAGCAAGCGTCGATGCTCAAAAATACCCTCAATCAATACTGAAAGTTCAGGTTCACCCTTTAACGCAATTTTATTACCATCCGTAGTACGCCATGGCATATAACGCTCAAAATCAGCGGTTAGCGAACCTACTCTCGCAGTAATTCCATCTGATATCACAAGTAATGCATTAGTGTTAAATAAAGGAGAGATTTGATTTTTATACGTCTGAAGCTGATTAAAGGCTCCATCAATTGTTGCTGTATCACTGCCTGGTGCTTTTAACTCAATAACAGCGAGCGGTAACCCATTTACAAACACAACAACATCAGGACGTCGATTATTTTGACCGTTAATAACAACAAACTGACTCACAGCCAACCAATCATTTTGTTCTAGATGTTCAAAATTAATAAGCGCGATCTTACCTGCTGTCAACGTGCCATCTTCTGCATAGTATTCAACATCCACACCTTCAGTGATTAATTTGTGAATTCGTCTATTTTCTTCTATCAAAGAAGGTAATTCGGATTGTGTAATTTTGCGAATAGCTTCTTGTTGCGCTTCGCGTGAAATATGAGGATTAAAACGTACAACCGCATCTTCTAATCTATTTTTTAGGATGACAACATCATGGCTTTCACGTTGTGGATTCAATCCATCAGGACTAATATTTTCTTCGTGTTCAATTGTGTAATTGAGTGTGCGTAATTGATTTAGCAATGCTTGTTCAATATCGTCTTCAGAGAGAAAGGCCATTAGATATGTGACTCCAAAAATTTCTCGGCGTCTCTGATGCGAAGTTGGCCGGAGATAAGCTTGGGAAGGAGAAAATCGCGGATAGAGGCAAGTGAATCATTCTCAAGCAAAATCAATGAGGAACGATTGCGTAACGGCTGCGAAATTTGGTCAAATTGCTTTATGATTTTTAACGGAGGAAGAATGATATTAAGTTGCCCTAACTTGGCTCGACTCAACTCTGTTTGTCCAGTAGAACCTTCGCCCAAGGCCTCAATTTGCTCTTGTCGCCCTAGCAAATTCAACCCTAAAAAATTTGAAGTAACAGTTGATGCTGCACGTACTACTGTAACGTGCGAATCAACAATAGCGTCTTCCGGTAAATGCAGTATTTGGGCGACACGCCCAAGCGTTCCTACCCCAGTTGAATTTACCAAAATGTCACCAATTTGAAGTTCACGCCCATTGATTTTTTTCAAACCGTGGTCATGTCTGCGTGCTTTTGTAAAATCAACATGGTTATTTCGAATGCACTTCTGATTTAAAACTAATACCCCATCGTTTTCTGTATATTTCGGTGATAAACCTCGATTTAGATAACTCGTCACTTCTACTAACGGCAAATAATCCCACCCCTTTGGAATAAAGCCCATTTTTGATTCGCACATATCTCCTGCCGCTATACCATCAAAATCCACAAACCATGACTTAAACAATGACTGCGCCATAGATTCTAACGTTTTATTCATTTTTCGATTTAATTCGATTTTATCGTCAAGTGTGCCAAGAATGTGGGCGATGGCTTTTTGTTCAGAGGGAGGAGGCAGTAAAAGATCAATGTTCTCAATGATGCTACGCTTAGCGATATTCACTTGAACGCTTCCTGTCGACACCGAGACTAATGAATGAAATCCTGCGGGCGACGATAGGATTTGATATAAAAAACGTGGATTGATCACCCGAGCATCAGGACGTAAGATTAATAAAGCTTGACTGATAATACCGATGGGATCTGTATCACCAATGACTGAAACTCGCCCTAATGTTCCTGAGCAACTAATGATTAAATCGTTCGGTTGAACAGTAAACCGAGAAAGTTCTCGGTATTTATTTTCGTCGATGAAAAAGCGAAATTCTCGAGTGCCGTAGATTGCGTGTTGCTGTTCGTAGACAGGTATGCCGCTAGATTGGAGTTCGCCGCGCTTCAATGCAGAGCCGAATGGGCCTCGTATATATCCCTTCTGTCCTAGTACTTCACCTAGTTTTACCAGTTTCCAATCACTCCCCATATCCAGTCTCCCGATTCTCCCGCTCAATAAAACTCACCAACTCTTTTTCTGTTGGAAGAACCGTTTTATATTTAGAAGCAAACAATTGCTTACTCTCTTTCAGCACTGAATATTTCACTACTGTTTCATCTTTATCCGCGCAGAGAATAATTCCTAACGTGGGGTTATCGCCTTCACCACGCTTCAATTCATCAAACATGCGAACATACATATCCATTTGTCCAATATCCTGATGCGTAAGTTTTTCGGTCTTAAGGTCAATAATCACAAAACATTTTAAAAGATAATTGTAAAACACTAGATCAACATAAAAATGTGAAGTCTCTGTGCTCACACGCATTTGTCTTGCAACAAAGGAAAAACCTTTTCCGAGTTCCAACAAAAATTTTTGCAAATGACCAATAATGCTGGACTCCAAAAAAGATTCTTTACCAGTTAAATCATCCGGTACATCCAGAAATTCTAAAACGTAAGGATCTTTAATAAATGCGGAGGCATCTTCTGATTTTTCTACTGCTTTATTTTGAGAAGAAAGCAAACGTCGATAATAACCACTCTTGATGTTGCGCTCTAAAACGCGCGAACTCCAATTTTGAGAGCTTGTTTCTTGCAGGTAATAATGACGCTCCTTTTCATCATCTAGGCGCATAATAAGACGCAGATGCGTCCACCCCAAATTAGCTACGCAGTGCGTAGCCAATTCATTAAACGCAGGAAATGTCTGATAAAATTGTCTTATATTTTTGAGATTGGCAATCGAAAATCCTTTTCCAAAAGAATCAGTTAAATAGCGCGATAAATTCACTATCAAATAATCGCCATAATCTGCACGTGTCTTGCCATTCTGCTCCTCTTCGACAATCCGCTTGCCGATTTGCCAATACGTATTAACCATGATCGTGTTCACTGAACGATAAGCCGTCTCACGTCCCGCATGAAGCAAATCACGAATATCTGCAAAAAATTGCTGCTCCCCATGCAATGCTTTTTTAGAGGTCATAGCCAAGCCCCTTTAAATTAGCAGCAATCAGCGCATCCAATCTTGATGCTTCTTTTTGTTGCGCCTTCCATTCGGAAACTAAACGCTTCATTTTTTCTTCAAATGGCTCGCCATCATCTTCTTGTTCTTCCGCTCCAACATATCGTCCAGGTGTTAGAACATCACCTTGTTTTTGAATTTCTTCTAACGTTGCTGATTTGCAAAATCCAGGTAAATCCGCATATTCTCCAGCATTTTTCTCACCACGCCATGCATGATAGGTATTTGCAATTTTTTTCACATCTTCATCAGTTAATTCACGGCGGGTACGATCAACCATCACCCCCAATTTCCGTGCATCGATGAACAACACCAAACCTCGTCTATCACGCAGATGCTCTTTGCCAGCTTGACCATTTGATTTATCGCGAGCTAAAAACCAAAGACAAGCTGGAATTTGCGTTGAATAAAAAAGCTGCCCTGGAAGCGCAACCATGCAATCAACCACATCGGCTTCAATCATGGATTTACGAATTTCACCTTCGCCTGATTGATTCGAAGACATGGAACCATTTGCCAATACAACGCCTGCTGTACCGAAAGGTGCTAAGTGATGAACAATATGTTGAAGCCAAGCATAGTTGGCATTACCTACAGGTGGCACGCCATATTTCCAGCGCACATCATCACGCAGTCGCTCACCACCCCAATCCGACACATTAAAAGGAGGATTTGCAAGAACATGATCGGCTTTTAAATCACGCAGCTCATCATTATGAAAACTACCTTCATTGTTCCAGCGAATATCAGAATCAATACCGCGAACCGCTAAATTCATCTTAGCTAATCGCCATGTTGTGTAATTTGACTCTTGCCCGTAGATGGCAATATCACCAATTCGACCGCCATGCTCTTGCACGAATTTTTCTGATTGCACAAACATACCACCCGAGCCGCAACAAGGATCGTACACACGTCCAGCATATGGTTCTAACATTTCGACAAGCACTCTCACGACGGAACGTGGCGTGTAGAACTCACCCCCACGTTTACCTTCAGCACCCGCGAATTGACCAAGAAAATATTCGTAAACACGACCCAATACATCAGTAGACTTTTCACTGGTTTCATTTAGAGTGATACCAGAAATAAGGTCGATCAGTTCACCAAGCATTACTTTATTTAATGCCGGTCTGGCGTAATCCTTCGGCAATACCCCTTTTAGTGATTCGTTATCTTTCTCGATTGCGCGCATCGCTTCATCGATCAATGTACCGACAGTGGGTAGCTTTGCATTAGCTTGCAAGTAAGACCAGCGCGCTTCTTTTGGCACCCAAAATACGTTATCAGCTAGGTACTCATCTCTATCTTCTGCGGCTTGCGAGTCCTCAGCGAGCAATGCCACGTGCTTTGCTTCAAAAGCATCAGAGATGTATTTCAAGAATATCAGCCCAAGTGCGATATGCTTGTAATCGGAAGGTTCCATATTCCCGCGCAGCTTATCAGCAGCTTTGAATAATTCGGCTTCGAAGCCGAGATTTGCACCATTTTGTTTTTTGTCTTTCTTTGCCATTATTTAATCCCTTCGATTTCATCAGTTGCAGCATTCATTAGCTCTTCTTGTTCACAAATATCAATTCCATTTTGCATGCAATAATTTCGAATCAACACTTCCACCATATTTGCTATGGAGCGGTGCTCACGGTCTGCTGCCTCACATAATGCCTTTTTAAGCTGCGGCATAATGCGAAAAGTTAGTGTGGCGGTTTTATTATTAGACATATTTTATACACCATAAATTTGTGATGCGAATGTACTGCAATGTACAACATCATCCGATATAATCCAAGCACTTTGACCATCTCCCTAATGAAGAAGGAGCTTTTATGCATAGACCTTGGGAAAATGAAAACTGCGCTGAAATCCACGCTTATTACTCAATATATCCTGTACCTGTTGCAGCAGCATTGTGGTGCGATGTTCCACCCAATGAGGTAGATAAATATTTAAGTGAAGCAATTGAAGTCTCTCCAGGAATATTTCGACACCCAAGCGTAAAGTGTCTCGAAGTAAAATGTCGGGTTATACAGAACGCCATTATTGAGCAAGTTTTACCTGTGAGTCGTGAAAATGGCAAAGTTGTTACAGATCATGTCGCGCCTGCACGCCGGCATGTCTCAAGGAAGCACCTCAAAGAATGGATTTCAAGAGAATTTCCAGCAAAAAAGCCTGCCTTTCTTTTTGATGATATTGAAAGAAAAACGCATGCATCCATTAATGCAGACTCATTCCATGCATTACAAGTAGACCTTGACGCTGCACGCTCCGAGAACGAAAAACTACGTGCCCGTGTTAAAAAGCTCACCGAGGAAAGAGACTTATTATATGGAGAAAATAATAGTTTAAAAGCTATGGTTGAAAAAAACTGTACACCTGATCCTCGATCTGAAACCACACTTCTAAATATTGTCGGCACTTTATTAAAGCTAATGTTGTCATCATCACCAGCAGGACAAGCACATTCAATCTTTAAAAGCCAAGCAGCAATTATTTCAGCGCTTTTAGCATACTTTCCAAATGTGCCAGGCATCTCAGACAGAACTCTTGAGCAAAAATTTGCCGACGCCAATCGAAGTCTTGCGGCAACATAATAATGTCGTACCGCAATTGCGGTAGCGCTTACCGTAGTTGCGGTGTAGTTAAAAATCAGACAACAGAAGATGTATTCATCCCAAACTAAATAAGGATGGATACAAATGAACGAATTACCTCAAGCTGGATATCTAAGATTATCTCAAATTCTTGGCAACAAGAAGGCAACACCACCGACACCCCCAATTATTCCTATCAGCAAATCATCATGGTGGGAAGGAGTAAAATCCGGCCGCTATCCCAAACCCGTGAAATTAGGGCCTCGCACCACTGCGTGGCGAGTTGAAGACATACGTCACCTAATTGAAAACGGTATTTAAGGAGGCGCATCATGAAATTCAATTCAAATCGCAAAAAATACAAATCAGTATTCAACCGCAATCTCTTACCAAGACCAGGCGAGTATTACCAAAAGCAAGGGTTAAAACTCACTGGGGGTGGAGAGTGGAAATCTGCTATCTGTCCATTTCATGAAGATAAGAATCCTAGCCTTAGATTGAGGCTAGATTCTGGCGGATTTCGTTGCATGGCTTGCGGTGTTCATGGTGGTGATGTGTTGGCATTTCACATGCAACTTCACAAATTAAATTTCTTAAGTGCAGCACGTGCACTCGGCGCATTGGAGGAATAATCATGGAAAGAACAACTGAATCTGTAAAGGAGGCAGCACGCCGTCTTAGTCAACAAGCTATAAAAAAGGGATTTCAACCGGAAGCACTTCATGAGTATCGAGATAGCCAGGGCAACCCTCTGCACTGGCGAATCCGATTAAAAAATCCAGCTACTGGTGAAAAATGGATACGACCAATGAAACATGACGCAGAGAGAGGCTATATGCTTGAAGAACCAAATTATGCAAATGGAAAGCCGCTATATAACTTAGACAAGCTTTTATCACAAGAAAAAAGCCCAGTAATTATACCTGAAGGAGAATGGTGCGTTGAGCGTCTGGGGAGACTCGGCGCACTATCAACTACTACAGGTGGCGCAAACTCTGTTGATAAAACAGATTTGCAACCATTAGCTGGGCGTTCTGTCATAATCTGGCCTGACAATGACGAGCCAGGAAAATCTTTTAAAGATTCATTAATTAAAAAATTACTTCCATTAAATTGTGACATAAAAGTGATTGATATTGAATCTTTACACTTGCCAGAAAAAGGAGATTTCGTCGATTGGCATGCATTAAATCCTAATGCAACGCTTGATGATATTTACAGTCTCCCAATGATTTCTGTCGATAAACATGAGAATGATATTGAAGAGACCTCAGGCGACAAGTCACAAACGACTGCGCTTGTTGATTTCACCAGAACACGGGTAAAACTATTTCACGACAAGAATGCTGCTGTATACGCTCAAGACATCACTACAGGTGAAACTAGACGACTTGATGGTAGACAGTTTAAAGACTGGTTGATTGCGAACTTTTATGAATTTTCAGGAAATTCACCTAGAGAGCAATCAATACGTGAAGCCTTGAATACTTTAAGTGGGCTAGCAAGATATCGTGGTGAGTGTTGTGAAGTATACATACGTGCAGCACATCATGATGGAAAATACTATCTCGATTTAGGTGAGCCAGGTAAAAGCCGTGTTGTCTGCATCACATCAAACGGCTGGGAAATTATAGATAAGCCACCTATTTGCTTTCTAAGACCTGAAACATTACATCCATTACCAGAGCCAATAAGAAACAACGATATTTCATTACTATGGAGCATGGTAAATATTTCAGATCACGATCAATTGCTAATCGTCGGTTGGTTAATCGATTGCTTGCGTCCTGAAACACCTTTTCCTGTACTGGAATTTATTGGTGAACAAGGAAGTGCTAAAAGCACAACACAAATGATGTTACGACGATTAATTGACCCTAATAGCTGCGACCTTCGTGCGGCGCCCAAAACAATCGAAGACATTTTTGTAAGTGCGGGAGTGAATTGGTTGGTTAGTTATGAAAATATCAGTCATCTTTCGCCGCAAGTACAAGATGCGCTTTGTGTACTAGCAACGGGTGGTGGCTTCGCTAAAAGAAAGCTATACAGTGATGCTGATGAATCCGTAATTTTAGTTAAACGTCCAGTGGTATTAAACGGAATTAGTGCCGCTGTAACTGCCCAAGACCTTATTGATAGAACTATTTCTATTGAAACACCGCTTATTACGTTCAGAACTGAAATAACTGACCTATGGAATCAATACAAGCAGCATCATGCTAGTTTATTAGGTGCTTTGCTAAATATTTTTTCTGAATCACTTTCACGGTTAAAGCACATTGAACTTCCTCAAGCTGATCGTCCTCGTTTAGCTGAATTTGCAAAACTAGGAATGGCCATTGCGGAAACAATGGGAAAAACCAAAGAAGAATTTTTAACTCAGTTCAATGCAAGCCGCCAAGAATCTATAGCACGTACCATTGATGCTAGCCCAGTTGCTTCTGCATTAATCGAGTGGTTCGAGGACAGTAATCGTCGCACTACCGTTTTACCCGTTAAAGAACTTTTCTCACAGGTTGAAAGAAAAAAGCCACTAAACACCGATAGCTGGCCTCGCTCAGCAAAAGGGTTTGCGGATGCTTTACGTCGTATAGCTCCAGCTTTACGAAGCGTTGGAATTGAATGTCGAAGCTTAGGTAAAACCGGTAGCTATGTTTCATGGGAAATTAAACAGAAAACGTAGATTTAAGAAATAATGTCTTGCAAGTCTTAATGTCTGCAACGTTAAGACTTCAAGACATTCACGACTTCACTTTAATAATTGTTAATTGAGGTTTTTAATTTAATGCGAAGTTGAAATTAGGTGCAATTTTCCAAATGATTTCGGTAAAAAAATGGAGGTGAAAGATGGGTGGACTAGGTAGCGGAAGACATTGGTATTACGATGCAAAATCTACAGTTAATAATTTCCACTCTATCGATGTCAGAAAATGGCGCCGAAAAAAATTGCTTATCTCCGGCACCTCTTTTAGTACTAAATGGTTTTGGAATGACGAAATCACAGGCTCAATTCGCGTATTAGTCGCTGAAAAATGCATCATATTAAGTTATCGGTACAAGCACTCAGAAGAATGGAAAGATATGAATTATCCGGTTGATCTCGAATGGACTTCTTGCAGGCTTGGAGGTAAACGACCATGGTTTACTTGTCCTGCAAAAAATTGCGGACGCCGCGTAGCTATTTTGTATGGTGGTGCAATATTTGCTTGCCGCCATTGTTATGAATTGGCATATCCAAGTCAGCGTGAAAACATCGGAGATCGAGCTACGCGCAAAGCTGACAAGATTCGCGAGCGCATGGGTTGGGAACCTGGAATTTTAAATGGTGAGGGCTTAAAGCCTAAAGGTATGCACTGGAAAACATACAAGCAATTATGCTTTGTTCACGAAGAATTAGTTAATTTATCATTACAAGAAGCAACAATCCGATTCGGAATAAATATGTTTGATTTATACTAGATGTAAGCTATTTAACTCATCATTCAAGGAGAAGAAACATGACAACTCCACGCAATATGCTTGATCAAAACGCAAATGCAATAATTGAAAAATTAATTGAACGTGCATTAGCAGGTGACCTTACTGCTCTCCGCCTCTGTGTTGAAAGAATTATTCCTCGCACAAAACCAGATAGCGGAATTAATTTTGATTTACCTGAGGGAAGAATCGATTCAAGCGATAATATGCTGCAAATTGCCAACAACATAACACAAGCAGTCGCTAAAGGTGAAATGACTATTGATGAAGCTGAGAAATTTACTGATTTCCTTAAGCATCAACGCTGGCATATTGATCAAGCTGAAAGTAAGAAGCGCGATGAGGAATGGAAAAAGCAAAGAGGCTGGTAAAATCATTCTGCCACTCCATTTTCCTTTAACCAGTTATGCAGAAATTCAGTCGCTCTTACGTCATCCTCATTGTAGTTAATGATATCTTGAAGGATTGATCTATCACCTTTTTCCAACCATTCCTCATACCAGAATATACTTTGCGCACCACCAGCTTTTTCATGTTGCCACTTAAAATTGAGATGCTTAGCGATATCTTTTATTGAATAGAAATACACAGGAAACGCAAATGAACTTGTGGTTATTTTTCTCAAATCAACCAAGTTAGAGACAAATAAATCAAGATTTTCACACCCACCGTATTTATCAGATAATATTTTTAATCGCGTTTTTTCTGCGTCACTATAATGATAAATTTTTGCATTTTCAAATTTCTCATTATTAATCCATTTAATAAATTCGTTCCACATTTTATTTTCCTGTTCGGGATCTTCTGCCAGAAAATATTTGAAATCTGGTTTTGAATCAGCCTTGGAAATAAGTAAGCCGAATAAATAATCAACCCCTAATAGCGGATC
The DNA here is from genome assembly GCA_014132615.1 of Gammaproteobacteria bacterium. Classification (GTDB taxonomy): domain Bacteria; phylum Pseudomonadota; class Gammaproteobacteria; order DSM-16500; family DSM-16500; genus Aquicella. The sequence goes on along the minus strand of BMAH01000012.1, from coordinate 43,556 downwards.
ATATTCCACATCAAAATAAATTTTTGTTTGAGAGTCAGATACTTCTGGTTTAGTTAAAGGGATAATTTCATCATTGACGAGTGCTTTTGCTTGTAAATGCAATCGTTCTAAGGTGGAGTCATTAGCACCGGAAATTTTTGGCAACGAATTAATATTGCACTTTGCCATATCGTTTAAAGTTTTTATGCCTTCTTGATTTAAACTTTTTACCGTGTCAGCTCTGATGTTATATAACAGTGAAATATCTGATTTTTGCTTTGCATAGCTCAGTAGAACTTCAGCCCAAGGTGTGCTTAGTGCATCCTTGGTAATTTTTAGAGGTGGCTCTATTCCTCGAAGAATACTCAAAATATTGCCAATAGCTTCATTTGTATTTTGTAATATTTTTTCTGTTAAATCACATGGAATCTCTTGTTTATTTTTATTTATGAAGCCTCCTGCTAGCGGTCTGTAGCCTTGTATTCTTTCTAAGATAATTGCATAAAACATTAATTGTTTTTTGTATTCTGATTTATCGCATTTGGTTGAATTTTTTATTTCAATCGGTATGTAATAATAATTACCAAAATTTGAGGAACCTGGGCACCTCTTTAGAAAATCAGGGCGACCTTTGAATTTAACATCGCCATCAATATAAGATATGACACCTTGATATATAAGCTCTTCTCCATCTTTCATATATTTAAGCGTTAGCTTTTCTGCTTCTTCCTCAGATAGATTTCTGTCGACAGTAACTTTTTGCATATCCTTGACGCATTCTGCTTCGTGTAAAACACCACCTTCAATTAGACGCAGTGTTAATTCTGGTAATGCGGTTTTTTTAGATTGATCACCATGAATGTCGTACCAAAGCCAATGTGGTGATTTCGCATATTGAAAAAACATTGATGGACTTATTTCTAAAAACTGACCCATAGCACCCCCAGTTCTTATTTTTCAACACACCCCCTTTCGGGGGCAGGGCACGCTGCTGTGTCTTGCAATTAATGCAGGACTGTTGCGATGATGTACATCGGCACTAAAATAAGGCCTTTACGCACATACACAACTTGCAAGGTTGGATGTATTCGCATACATTAACCCTCCATGTTATTGGGCAGGTTAAAGCCCACCGGCTCAGAAGCTAAACGCTCCTTCATCACAAGCATAAGCTCGAGCCCAGGAACAGTAAGCACCCTACTGTACTATTATGAGCCAAATATGAGCTAAAGAGTATTTAATGGGGGTATTATTGGGGGTACGCTGAAAAGCCACATTTTAAATATAATTAATAATCAATTAGTTAATTAGCAAATGTGATTGACGCCGCCTCATTACTTTACGCCAACAATGTCTTTTGTACTTGGGATAAGAACAAATCAGCGGTTCCAATCCAATATCACTCTAGCACTGCAATATATGTTTAAGTTTTGGCGTTAATTTCTGCTCCTCTATTTATCTTTCCAAAACACTTTAATCTCAAAAAGGCTTATTCGTCATCAAATAAAAAACGATTAACAAACTAATAAATGCTGGCCAACCTAAACAAAACCAGTATCTAAAATAACTATAATATCGCTCAGGCAGTTCAGTGTTAAACTCATCTGCTTCAATTGCAAAATTGCGCATTTGGATTTGCAAATAGACAACTGGAAACCAACAAATTGCTGCAATGGCATAACCAACTATTGAACCCCAAATCCAAAATGAAGCAAAAGAATAACCAGCCAAATATACCATCCATAAGCCAGTCACCAATTGAATGACTGCTGAAGGTGTAGTGAAGATCCAATCTGCAAAAACGACGTAACGGGTAATGGCAGCAATGATATTGATTTTTCGTGTGTTATGGCCATATAGCATTACACAAGCCGTGCCAATGCCGGTGCCAAATAAAATAGTTGAACTGACAATATGAATAAACTTTAGCCAAAGATACGGCATCACACGCATTCTCCACTAAGTGAGTCCTATATCTTGATATACAATATTTGCAAAAGCTACCAATTGAGCAGTGGAATATGGTGAAGCCATGAATAAGCAAGAACAAATATTTAAATCGGTCTTTGGTTCTACATGGGATAAATTACCACCCGTCTTCCAAAAACGGTATATGAACCGCCCTTACAGTAACGACATTGTTACAGTTGAAGGAGAAATGGAGATTCACTTCTCTAAAATCATGTCTTGGTTAATGCCGATTTTTAGATTATTTCATGTGCTAGTACCCTACAGAGGAAAAAATATTCCGGTGAAAGTAGATTTTCGCAGTCAGATTGATTCTGATGCTGTTTGTCTTGATCGCACCTTTTATTTTCCTAATAAACCACCTTATAAGTTTAATTCGTGTATGCACGTCATTAAAGACAGCGATGTAGTAGAACGCATGTCTTTTGGCATGGGCTGGAGAACACATTATTTTTATGATGGTAAAAAAGTAGTGATGCAACATAAAGGCTATGTATTGAGAGTATTTGGATTAAATATACCTATACCACTTAAACTTTTTGTAGGGATTGGTCACGCTGAAGAAGAAGTGATTAATGATAATTCCTACAGAGTCACCATGACAATGACTCATCCATGGTTTGGCACCATGTACAGTTATTCAGGTGACTTTACTTTTACAAGGTTACCAACATGAATCCAGTACTTATTCTTGGTGGCTATGGTAATTTTGGCTCACGTATTGCTGCTACTCTGGTAAAAGATAATATATCAATTATTATTGCTGGTCGTGAACGACAAAAAGCAGAAGCTTTACGCAACAAATTAAAAAATAATGCAGCAGAAAATACAATTACGATTGCTGTGTTTGATGCTAATCAAGAACTAGACAAACAGCTTAGTCTTTTAAAACCAAGCATTGTTATTAATACTATAGGACCATTTCAAACTACAGATTATTCAATTGCTAAAATCTGCATTAAACATAACGTTCATTATATCGATCTTGCAGATGCACGTGATTTTGTAACCGGCATCACTTGTTTAGATTCCTTAGCGAAAGAAAACAATGTTCTTGTAGTAAGTGGAGCGAGCACAGTACCTGGTTTATCGTCTGCTGTATTAGATCACTATAAAAATGACTTCTCCTCAATTGACTCACTGATTTATGGAATTAGCCCCGGACAAAAAGCACCGCGCGGGCTTGCAACGACAGAATCAATTTTAACGTATTTAGGCAAACCGTTAAAACCCTGGGGTAGTCACAATCAAACCTGTTTTGGCTGGCAAGATATCTATCGCCAAGCGTATCCTGAATTGGGTAAACGCTGGATGGCAAATTGTGATATTCCTGATTTAGATTTATTTACCGACAAATATGGATTAAAAAATATTCGCTTCTCCGCAGGAATGGAGACCAGCGCTCTTCATTTAGGAATGTGGGCCATATCATATCTTGTAAGAATGGGTCTTCCTCTTAATTTACCAAAACATGCGAAATTTCTTTTATCACTAAGTCATATTTTTGATTCATTTGGTACTTCAAGTGGTGGCATGCATATGCTAATGAAAGGAATAGACAAGAAAGGAAAACCAATCGAAATTAAATGGTTTATTATCGCAAAAGATAATGACGGTCCTCAGATACCATGTGTACCCGCTATTATTCTTAGCAAAAAAATCATTCGAGGTAACTTACATGTAAGCGGTGCCATGCCTTGTGTTGGAATGATAACGCTGACTGAATACATGAAGGAATTAGAAGAATTCTCAATCAAACAGCACGTCATTATCAATAATGCCTAGTCAAGTATTATTGATTATTAGCATGTTTAGCTTGATTAAATAGTAAACTTACATACAATATCTAACTTTACTATAATACGCCTAAAGGAAGAACCTATGTGGACCAAAACTCACAGCAAAATTTACCCAAACGTTAAAAAAGAAGATATTTGGCGCATATGGACAGAGGTGAATAACTGGCCTACCTGGCATGGTGATTTAGATTATTGCAAAATGGATGGCGCGTTTACTGCCGGCAATCATTTTATGCTGAAACCTAAAGGGGTGCCTGCCGTTAAAATTACATTAGTTGAAATTGATGAGGGCAGAAAATTCACGGATTGTACAACATTCTTTGGTGCAAAAATGTATGATACACATGCTATAGAAGAAACATCAGAGGGTTTGCGTCTGACCAATACTTTAGTTGTGACAGGACCTCTTAAATTGTTGTGGATAAAGTTAGTCGCTCAAAACGTTGCTAATAGTGTGCCTCAAGAAATGGATGCTTTAGTAAAACTTGCGAGGGGTGAGAATGGTTGATTCTGCATTTGGATTTGAGAAGCCTGAACATAGCCCAGGTTTTTTACTTTGGCAAACGATGGTAATGTGGCAACGCCGCATTAAAAAAGCACTCGACGTCTATGATATCTCGCATGCGCAATTTGTTATCTTAGCAAATGCGCTATGGTTTGAGACAACAAAACAAATACCCACGCAAATTTTAATTGTGCGTAGCACTAAGCTAGATAAGATGACGGTTTCAAAATCGCTAAAAAAACTAGTAGCGCTGGGCCTGATTAAACGAGCTGAGCATAAAGATGATACACGTGCAAAATCGGTCCAGCTAACTGCCGGGGGTAAAAGCTTAGTTTCTAAATTAGTACCGATAGTAGAAAAAATTGATGAGGATTTTTTTGGCGTGATGAGCAAGACTAATCAACAATCTTTAATTAAAATATTAGATAATTTAGTCTCTAAAGTAGAAAAAGACTAATTTTTTCTACTGTCAAAGAAACTAATAATGATTTAACGTTGTAAGAGCAACCTCAATGACTAATTTCAAAATAGAATACCAAAATACTCTTCCAGATGATGTTTCTGAAAAAATTCATCATGGCCATATCATTGATGAAGCAGCTCATGGAATAGTCTGTAATTATAAAAAATTTTCACTTGCTGTTAAAAATAGCAAAGATACTATTATAGGCGCATTAACTGCATACACAGCATTTTCAGAGATTTATGTAGATGATATCTGGATTGATCCTCATTATCGCAAATTAGGGTTAGGAAAAAAATTACTTGAAGAACTTGAAAGCCATTTTCGCGACAAAGGCTATAACAATATCAATTTAGTAACTAGTCAATTTCAAGCACCTGGTTTTTATGAAAAATGTGGTTTTGAAATTGAATTCATAAGAAAAAATACATATAACCCAGAATTAACTAAAATTTTTTTCATTAAATATTTTGATAATCCCAATCAACACCAAGGGCTTTTAAAAAACTTTAGCCATGAGACAAAACACAAAAGTGATGATGTTTTTTAAGATAACTTATGCACTTATTTATATAAAACTTTCAACATATTTAATAACCTCCTCCGGGCATTCCGAAAGCACAAAATGTGTATTGGCAGGTATATAATGAAGGGGTACATTATTTTCTTTAAGAAACTCTAGGGTTTCTTGGCAAGTAAAATCTCCGTAGCAATATACTTTGCGAACATCAAGGCCAACAAATTCTTTGCCTATACTATTTGTAAATTTGCCGCTAGATGCATGGCATAAATGATACATTTCTGATGCATTTTGGCAAAATGCCTGTGGGTTGCAAAATTCAAGTGAGGCATAATACGATCCAAATTGAATACCCCTTTTAAACTCTGCAAACCAATCAGCAAAACTACTTATTTTTAAAGATTCAATCATGTTTTTTGAGACGAATGATCCATATTGAGTTACGCTGCCTTCAACGTTAATAAATCCTTTTATTACATTTTTTAGAGTGGAATCGCAAAGTAACGTTGCGTGAATGCCGCCCATTGAATGGGCTATTAAAATAATATCGTTAAATTTTATTTTTGTTTTAGCCTGTAGATAATCGAGATGATTTATGATGCCTTGCACTTGATGCTGAAAACTGTAATCACTCGCCGAAGAACTTTTGCCATATCCAAGTAAATCTGGAATGAGGATATTGAAGTTTTTGGTTAGATCACTTGTAAGATAAGGCAAGAAATCGATGTGTGAGTCACCTAAACCATGAATAAATAGAAGAGTAGGTCTAGAAGAAATAAGTTCAGAATGAGCTATAAAATAAGTTTCACTCGCTAGTGAAAAATAGGATTCCTGATTCATATTAAATCCCCAAAATTGAATACTAATTTTGTTAGCGTTGATGCGCTCACCATTAAATCCAATAATTAAGCGCTACAACAACGTTGTTAGAACTAAGATTAATATGAGCCTTACCGTTAGGATCTTCTAAGCCATAGAGATTAGGTATTTTTAAACTGATAATCTTTCCATAAGCTAGATAATAATATTCTGCGCGCACCGACCACTGTTTTTGAAATGCCCATTCTATACCTGCGCCTAATAACCAACCGACTTGGGTATTATTATTGGAATAATAATCTTCGCCTTCATTTTTGTATGTTAAACCCACTCTAGCGAAACTCGCACCACCTGTTAAATAGGGAAGCAGCGTGTTGTTATTCCAATTTAAGTCACGGCCTACTCTACCCTTAATAGAAGTTTGCATCTGATTTCTAAATGTAAAGCGATCATAAACAGCGGAATTAAATTCACTGGTACAACCTAATCTATCTTTTTGATCAATGTTAACCGTGGCATTCGCTTCTATCCCAGTGACATATGCGTTTGAAAATTTATATAAATAGCCCAACTGTATGCCAGGAGAAAAAGTTGAATAATCTGAAGTAGTATTGCAAGCTTCATTTGGATTAGTAAAAGCCAATTGTTGTGATTTTACTTTAGCATTGTTAAAAGAAAATCCCCCGTTCGCACCAGCATAAAACCCCGTCCAATTGTTTACTGAATTGTCGAGAGCATTATTATTAGCATGAGCTATTCCAACCATACCCATTACTATTATTACACCTTTAGCTATTACCAAAAATTTATTCATGATGCTGTTACCGTTAAAGGATTAGAAACGACACCATCTTTTGTGCCAACGATAGTGCAAGAACCGCTTTTACCTTCCATTCTTAAATAGGTTTGAGTCTCTGTCTGTTTAATTTGACAGGTGACACTACCAGTTTGTTGAGTGACGGTGTAAACAGTGGGGCCCGATCCCGGTGTGGGTAAAGGCCCAAGGAGAATAGGCCTGCCACAACAAACCACCGCAGGATTGATGATAGGCGATCCATTAACTGTTGCGGGTATTTCAACACCCGAAGAAGGATAGCCTTGAAAATTAAATTGCACGTAAGTGGGAGCACCAGTTGGCAAATAGGAGATGGTATAATTCGGTGTTTGTCCCGTAAACGTGATGGCATCAAATGTACCTGTAATGCCTGATGAAGTAAGCAACGTATATTGTCCTGTGGTAGCACTTGAATCCAGATCGATTTGCAAAGTACCTGATAATGATGCAGGCCCATTTACCACAACAGAAGATGTACCACCGGAATTAATTTTAATATTAACAGCACTGGGTGGACTTAGTGTTAAACTTCCCAGAGTAAGCGTTGCTCCAGCGTCTGGAAAGATCGTTCCTGAATTAACAAACACATTTCCAGTTAACGTCCCAACACCACTGAGTGTCCCTTTTTGCGAACTAGAACCAGAGTTTCTACAAATGGAAATAGATGCTTGATCAATCTGACCATTTACTTTGAAATTCGCATTGTTGACTGTGACTGTCCCTTGATAATCTGTTGTTCCATTATAAATAACCGTTCCATCTCCACTAATAAAGACACTGGTTCCTCCCGCACCAAAAGCAGTATCGTCAGTAAATCCAACTTCACTACCAAGGGTTAAAAGGTCATTAGCATTTTGTGCTAGGAAGGTGAGTGAAGAACCTTGGCGCAAGAAAATACTATTTCCCAATGCTGAGCCATCCAGTCCATCTGACCCCCCTGGGCCACCTGTTCCATGCACTCCCGATTGAGTAGTATTGCTAGATGTATTGAAGATAGTTGGAACACCAGAGAGCGCTTGTATTGTGAAACTCAAATTGCTATCTACAAAAATAGCAGCACCAAGACCACTTCCACCGCCACCGCCTCCACCCCCAAAGCCCACTCCGACATTATTGGCACCAAATCCTCCAGCGCCTCCACCAAGGCTTCCCGTATCACTTCCACCTAATGCAGTGGAACTATTAGAAGGCCCGCCACCACCACCTCCACCACCACCTTGAGAATTACCACCATCCGCAGACGTTGTACCAGATTGGTTGACCCCGCCTCCACCTCCGCCGCCGCCAATACCACCCAGTCCACCCTGTACTGTATAAGCTGCATCATAAGCGCCAGTACCCGCACCTCCACCACCACCTCCACCATAACCACCCGCTCCGGGTTGTCCATCAATACCATTCGTCGCGCTCGTTATGACAACACCGCCGCCTCCTCCTCCAGCACCATCTCCTCCCGTACCTCCAGAAGGTGTGGCCATACGTTTGAGTGGTGGTATAGAGCCTTGTGGCTGCAATCCATTCGCTCCATTACTTCCTCCCCCTCCGCCCCCAGATAATCCTGATCCACCTCCATCGCTTCCGCCACCACCACCGCCCGCAGTATTCCCTCCACTATTACCTGCGCCTCCTGAGCCGGCAGTAATGCCAAGGCCGTAACCATTACCATCTAGTCCAGTGCCCGCATCCGATCCGCCATTTCCTAGATTTGTAAGCACCCCTAGCGTAGCGCGAGATCCTATACCTCCACCGCCGCCTCCGCCTCCACCGAATGGAGAACTAAGCGAAAGAGTGACATCACCTCCATTACCACCAAAGCCACCCCCGCCTCCACCGCCCGTGATCCCTACGTCTGTAATGGAACCTCCATTTCCGCTAAAACCACCGCCTCCACCGCCTCCTTCATTACCTGTAAAAGAGAGGCCTGAATAGCTCCCCCCATTTCCACCTACAGCAGAACAATTGTTTATCGATACATTTTTCAAAGTCACCGAAGGATTAGAGCCATTTAAAAAGGTTTGTGGTACGTAAAAAGCGCCTCCCGCACCTAAACCACCGCCTGCACCTGAATTTCCATTACCTCCATCACCGCCTTTTGCAGTTAGGTTTTGAAAATTCATGTTTTGAATAGTCACATTTCCTATTGGAATGAAAAATCCACTGTAAGCACCACTGTTTCCGTCAATCGTAACAGTTGGGATAGAGCCTGAATTTCCAATGGTAATATTTACAGGATTGGTGGAATTATTAATGATAGGCAAAATTCCATTGAGCTGAATAGTCATAGGGGTATCAAAAATAATTTGATAATCATCAACCCCTGAGTTCAAATTGGTATTCATTAAATTTAGTGCGTGTCTGAGATCCCCAACCTCTCCCATACCACCCGGTTCATTATCTGTGTTTTTTGTTACAACGAGAGTGGTTAATGCATACAAAGAATGTGAAGTGAAAGCAAAAAGAAAAATCCAGTACTTGAGCTTATCCATGAGAAATCCGTAATTCCATTTTTTAGCATGATAATGTGTAAATGAGGCTTGTTCAATAAAATATCTGTACTAATAGCCACTCAAAATGGTACGAATAATTAAATCAAAATTATCGGTCAGATGAAAAGGTAAAACGGGTTTAGTGTATAAAATCGATTGCGTATTTATTTTTTCCGTAATCTAAGTTGAAATACGCTTCAAATGGGATAGAAATATATTTAGCAAAAAGATTAGACTTGAGTCCATTTAATGAAGCTTTAGCATATTCTTTTTCATCTTGTGCAATAGCATAAGATGATGTAATTAGCGCCAAAATAAAAATCAAAAGTCTTATCATTTATCACTATTAGCTTTAATTATAAGCTTGAAACGATTCATTCTGAGCAGTACTTACTTTACAAGTCAATGATTTATCATTGCAAGTAATTGGCCCCAGACAAGCTTTTCCACTACCAAGCGTGCTGGGGTCGATTAAATCAAATTTATAATTAAATGGAATCGAATTACCGGCAGCGCCGTAAGATGGTACGTTTGCCGGAGGGTTAACCCCATTCGTATAATTTGAATAAGTATAATCAGAATTACTTGAAACAACATTGATACTAATACACCATCCTCTTACATTTGGATCATCGCCTGGCCAAGAACATCCGGGTAAATTACAAGGAGAAGAACCTACCGTATTACGAATAAAATAAATGCCGTTATAGAGCATGTTATATAAATAATTTTGCCCAATTGCGACAGGTTGATTAACTTTAAACGTAACAGGAGATGCAACAGCACCACCCATATTATCACCTGATACAACATTGCCAAAACAAGAAGAACAATCATTGATATCATAACTAGCAATAAACAATCCTGAAGCAGAAATAGATTGCGCGGTACGATTGGTAATCGTGATGTTTGATAATGCGCTTTCTGCCATATCTTTAGCGGTCATTAAAGCATAAGCATTGGGATCTTTCTCTTTTGCATAAGCACACACACAAAATGAGACGCCAAGTAGATAGAGTAAATAGCTTTTAATCTTCATCATTAGCTTTGCCTTGCTTTAAGAAATTGATTGAGTTTGTTTATTTGCAACCGTGCACGTAAGCGTCTTATCGTTACAAGAAATAGGACCAAGATAAACAAAATTATTTATCAAATTATAATCATAACTTCCACCACTTGAAGCTGCAGAAGCTGAGGGAGGCACATTCGCGGTATACCCTGCAGATGTCGAAACAGGAGCTAGAGCGCCTAAATAAATACACCAATTATACATTGTCATATCCGTTCCCCATGTACAGCCTGGGAGTGCACAATTTGCTGAAGACAAAATACTTAAGAAATAATTTGCTTCATAAATCATATTATATAAATAATTACTGCCGACAATTGCACTCTTACCTGCATTGATCACAGTAGGCATGACAAATGCGCCTGACGTAGTATTTTGCGTCGTGTCATACATGATAGTCGCATTAGCACAGGTGTCCCCAGGTGTAACATAAGAAAATTGCCTTACGTAAAGACCGTAAACAGTCACTGCTCCACCGCGGTTATTTATTAAACTAATATTTGAATTAGCCTCAGCGTGCAATAAATCTCGTGGCGTCATAAAGTCTAACAATTCATTTTTAGCAAATGCAGGTGTAACTAAGAATGGTATGAAAAGAGAGAGTAAATAAAAAGGTAACATCTTCACGATAGCATCCCTGTTATCTTTGAATGTATGATGATACATTATTGTAAATAAAATGGAAGAACTGGAAGACATTATGTCAGTTAATTATCAGAAAGTAATTTTTATCTTACGCAGCCTAGGCACTATTTTATTACTCACTTCCCTAATGCCCACTTCAATCCAAGCTGCAACATTTACCTGGCAAAGCCCTTATATAGGCGCTTACTTAGGAGGTGGCTTTGGAAATAATCATACAGTTACCAACGTAGGCTCTATCTCACCAACCTCTTATTTTTCTACCACAGCAGATATTAATGCAGTAAATAATTCAGGCAATACAATGCACAATCCAACTACATTGATTGCTGGCATTCAAGCTGGTCACGATTGGATTTGGCAACAAATGCTATACGGCGTTGTTATCGATTACAGTGCACTACCGCTAAATTCCTCAACCCGCATAACTAACGTAACTTATCCAGACAATTCTGACGTCTATTCTCTCTATACCTCCATGAACACCAATTGGTTATTCACGCTTCGCGGACGTTTAGGCTACCGGGCTATACCCGATTGGCCTAGCTTTTTATATATCACTGGCGGCATGGCAATCACTCAGCTTAAAGTTAAAAATAATTTCAGCGATAATTCATCTCTAGCAGGTGCAGGGGGAAATTATACTTATGAAAATGAAATCGGTTGGACTGCAGGTGTTGGCGTTGAACTAGCCGCAGTTGGAAATACCTCAGTAAATATGGAATATTTATATTTTTACGTCCCGTCAGTCAAAACAATGAGCAATATATCGAATACGAATGAAGGGTTTGGCATACCAGCCCAATCACTTACCAATTCTTTTTCAACGACTGGAAAATTTCACGCGAGTTTGATCACTATTGGGTTGAATTATCGGTTTAATGAGTAGAACAAGTTGCAAAGCGCAGTTAATTTATTTCTAACTGCGCTACAGATAAAATTAATAATGAATTAAGCTTTTATTTAGCTTGAAATACTCTTACATTATTCGTAGCCTCAACCAGTTGACCAGCCTTTGATACCTTAGGAAATAATGCATATTTATCTCTGCAAATTTTATTCATTGTTTGGAAGTAAATACTCACTATAGGATGCATAGCATTTTTGGTAATAGCATCTAAAGAATTACGTAAATTATTATCCAATTGCTTGCCAGGAGGAGAAAGTATTATTAATTTCCCAGCTTGAAATTTATCTAAACCTACTTGTTCGTGCTTAAGCAAGCTGCTCGCAATAACCACCCATATTCCTTTATTTAATAGATCATGGATGTATTGACTTAATCCTTGAGTAGTTAAAAGAGGCTGGTGGGTGTTATCAATAATGACTGCTTTAGCTTTCGGGATAGCGGCTAGCGAAATATTATCTTTTAAATCGCGTATATCAAGATATATTATTTCTGCCTGAGCAGCTGATGGTGCATACTTTAATTTCAAATTTTGATTTAAATAATAACCAAATTCAAAATAGCATTTTTTAGAAGCATGAATCTTCTCATTTAAAGAAGCTGTGTTATAAACACCATTAATTTGTTGGCATATTACAGCTAAACATGTTGTTAGGGCTTGCTGGCCATTGTCAGTGAAAAATAGATCAATCTGATGGTGCGGCGCAAGTTGTAACATCTTACTTGCATAAGCAATTTCTCTTTTTTTAAGCTTTGTTAAAACTTCATTATGTTCAGCTTTAGGTTGCATAATATAAATTAATGCGCGCAAAAGAATTAAATGCTCACAAATATCATCTACTAATGATAAAACTTTATTATAAATATGCGATTCTGGATAATCTGTATGGCTTTCCATTAAAGCCAACCCCTTTTTAAAAAATTTGATTAATTTAAATAGGGATGCCCAATAGGAATGAATAAAAAATTGGGGATTTATCAATATAGATTCATTTATGGTTTTACTCGTGATTTTTAATAAATTTCTCAATAAACCCATTACTAAAATATTTCTATCAGAAGAATGAGTTTCATTTATATCGATAACAGTTAGAGAGGGAAGCAGTTCTGGTAATTTAGGATCTTTACTTGCTATAAAATTAATGTATTGACAAAAAGCTTGCTGCTCATAACCGACTTCCTTTGGTGCTTGTTCCAATGCATTTTGAGCAACATTGATTGATGCCAAGCTTTTTCCTTTAGCGCGCATAAATTTAAGAAATTGAATACCTGTTTTATCAGTGATTTCCCCTTTACGTGGCTTTTCTACCACTTTAAAACCTTCTTTTAGGGTTTCAGTCGTTTTATCCAAGAAATTATTTTGATCGAGTATGACATCCAAACTACTTAATGCTTTCAAAAAAATAGGATTAAAACTAACAGGCTCATACCCTAAAGAAACGCGCATACACATATTAGTCGTATTTGTGATAGTTATCCTATTAAAACCAAAACTTTGCCTGCGATCGACGTGAATAAAGAAGCCAGCTAGTTTTAAATAATGATTTAATAATGCAACAAAGAAATTAATAATGACATTGGTTACTCCTTCTGAATAATTTTCACTGTCCTCTGCCTTACCATTGTAAAACGTTATCTCTAAACAAGTAGTTTCGCTATCCCATGCTACATGAATGCGTTTAAATTTTGCTGCATCACTGAGTTGGATTAACTGCCTTGCAGTATCATGACGGTGATTAGTTAAATCAGCGTATAAGTTAGGATAATAAGGCTCATTTTTCAGAGTCGGCATTAGCCTAACCACTTCTTGTGCATTGACAATTCTTTCTTGCAAAACCCAAGGAGAAAACTTCAAATATTTTTGATTGGCAGGAATAAATAACTCCTTGTTTATTTTTTCTACCAATAAAAGGGGAGTCTGACTACTTAAGAAAAAGTCAATTGCTATGGCAGTTACTACATAAATATTACTTCTTAATCCGCTATAAGCAAGTGGCAGCGAAAAATACGCAGCATTCACTTGTTGATTAGGCATCACATAACCATACACATCATATTTAGCCAAATTAAGAGTAAAATCAGTGGTATTTTGTCTTAGCAGCTGAAATGTATCTTCGTTTCTAGGTAATAAACATTGCTCTGCTTTATTATCGGTAGTAAGCGCTTTAAAGAGACGACTTACGGAATGTTTATTTTGAGATCGAAAGTACAAATTAGGGCAATCCATTTCTCTTTGCTGTGCTTTACCGTATCCTTTTACTGGCGGACGATATGAGGCATTATGCATATAGAGATTTAATACAAGGGTTGCATACCAACTGATGTCATCTAAATTGGCTACACCAACTTCTAAATCAAAAATTAGACATGACCATAATGCTAAAAAATTATCCTGCCCCGTTTTCTTTTTCAAACCTCCAGGTTTATCTAAATAACACTGTTTCCAATCATCATTGATTTGTTGAAATGGGTTGTCGCGGGTAGATTTAATAGCCTTAACAAATTGATCAAGATCATTGTAAATAAGAGGATAAGCAGTGGAGTTTCGCACTGGCGCATTATTAGAATCTATTTTTGCTGCTATGACAGCATTTAATTTTAATGCTTGTTCAAATTTATCTTTTAAAACTTTATCAATAAAATTTGTAATTGTTTTAGAACCCGAAGCGGGTAAGATTATGTTTTTAATTAATTTGGGATGCTGAAGGAACTCAAATCGTTTAGCTAAAATTAAAGCCAAAATTTTTTCTTTCTTTAAACACGTGGATCTCTCTTTTAGTTTTTTTAACGTCTCAGCAAGTGTTTTACAGTCATCCGAAGTGATGTTTAATATCAATGCTTCAGAAAGAAGCCTATTTTCTGGCTTAAAAATATCATCACATAATCTACTCAGTACCATTTCACTAACTCTTATAGCTAATTATTAAGGCGAGCAATGGTAGCATATTTTAATTAGGATTAGAGAAATACTTAGCTATAAGAGATAAACTGATCATTATTTGATCTAAAAAGCACGCTCAATATTTAATTCTGAATTAAAGCTAAGTGTTAAATGATAATGACGAAATTTAATTGCACATAATAATTCCTATTTAAAATTGCAACATCCACTGTTTACTGACAATATTTAGCCCGCTTATTCAAGTAACAACTTAAAGGATAAAATATAAGGAGATAATATGTTTCATCGTCATTTAAATAAAACTATTTTTTTTCTATGCAGTACACTGTGTATCACAACTGCTCAAGCCATAGATGTTACTATTCCCAACTTGCCATCTGGTTATGAATTTACAGCTAGCATTCTCTATTTAAAACCCGGTGCGGATAATTTGGGATGGGCAGTTGTTACCGATTTCTTACCTATCACCACACCAACTTGGCATGTTCAAACGATAAAACCAGGCTACCAATTTGGCTTTAATCTTGGCACACGTTATATTTTTCCTAATTCAGGAACGGATGTGCAGCTAAATTGGTCGCATTTAAATACACATGATGCCTCTAATGTCGCTGTCGATCCTTCTACTCGACCTACTCGGCAATGGATTTCTCCTTTTTCCCAAACAGGGACTGCACCAGAAGGTGGAGAAGTAACAGGTATCGCTGCTTTAAAAATTGCGAATGCTAAACTTTCTTTTAATTACGACGTTGTTAATCTTGATGTAGGAAAATTTATTGATTTTGGTTCCAACATGCGTACCCGATTTTTTTCTGGTGTAAGTGGTGTGCGTATAAAAGAAAAATTACGTTCAACCTTTCAAGGTTTACCTTTGCCTATTTTATCATTTGATAATACCTCTTCTTACACTGGTATAGGTCCTCGACTAGGCTTTAATAATTCCTTTAATATGTACAATCATTTTTCGCTTATTTGTCAATTAGCAGGCTCCGTTTTAGCAGGGAATATGCAGCCAGCTGAGTATAAATTTAAAGGGTCTTCTACAGACCTTTTGGCTGTGGGCATTAGTGTGAATAATGAAGAAGTAGGCAGTTCAAATGTGACGCAAATAGTGCCTAGTCTAGATGCAAAAATTGGTGTGAATTATAATTACGATGTTTCACCCACTTCTTCATTAACTTTTGAACTTGGTTACATGGGTGCAGTATATGTTAATCCACTTTCATCTTATGAAACGAATACAAATGTATTAGCACTTGATTCCGGTTCACTATCATCCTCTACTATCAAACATACGCAAAGTAACTTTTCAGTAGGCGGTCCTTACTTTACAGCAAACTGGCGATTTTAATGATAAATTTTAGAGTAACCCTAATAAAGTTAATTAGGGTTACTTCTCCTGTTTGATGCAAACTATTTAAAATTAAACGAAGCAAACTTAAATCGTTGGCTTTCGATTTTAAATGAAATTGCAGCAACGCCCATAGGTTCTTGTTGGCTTACATAGGTACATAGATAAACATCTTGTAAATCAGACGCATTATGATTATTTACGCCTGTCACATTTTTAACATTGTCTTGCCCTACTTTTAGCGCCTCATTCATGTCACTTGCATTTGCATAGGTAGTAATATGCCAAGCATAGCCTCCGTCTTTAATGTTATCTATGCTCCATACTGCAAATTTATTAGGACTTAATTTCGAAACAGTATCTAGTTTTTCCCAAGACTGTTTAATCAAATCCACAGAGGGACATGCTACTTGCTCTTGAGCTGCGTAAGCAGATAAAGAAGCTGCTAAAATAGAAGTTGAAAGGATTAATTTTACTTTTTTTGTTAACATATTTTTCTCCATTTTAAATTTATTCTTCATCAACAAACTCTAAAATATCGCCAGGTTGGCATTGCAAATATCGACAAATTGCTTCTAATGTCGCTAGGCGCAGTGCCTTTGCTTTGCCTGTCTTTAAAATTGAAAGATTTTGTTCTGTAATACCTATCACTTCTGCTAATTCTTTAGAACGCACCTTTCTTTTTGCTAACATCACATCTAAATTAATAATAATTCCCATCGCTTTCCTATACTTAAATAGTTAATGCTTGTTCTTCTTGTAATTTGCACGCCTCCTCCATTACCCAAGAAATGAGTAAAACAATAACGCTTGTTAAAATATAATTAATTTCATTACCATCAAAACCAATCGATAATGCTAAATGACCTTTTGGATTATCATAATGCATGATAAAAGTGGTGATAGCCTCGTAAAAGGGCTTTATCATCTCACCTAATAACATAGAAATACCAATACAACGAATGTATTTTACATTTTGCAAAGTAAATATCTTTCCTCTTTCAAACAAATTAAATAATTTCACTAAGCAATAAAGTAAAAACATTTC
The DNA here is from genome assembly GCA_014132615.1 of Gammaproteobacteria bacterium. Classification (GTDB taxonomy): domain Bacteria; phylum Pseudomonadota; class Gammaproteobacteria; order DSM-16500; family DSM-16500; genus Aquicella. Next base: position 26,263 of record BMAH01000012.1, on the reverse strand, counting down.
AATACCAAGTGGTATTAAACTAACAATGAAACCTAAAAAGCGTTTACTTATACTAATTGGATTGACTATATCGAATGCAGATGGAAAGAAACGTGTGCTGATACCGAAAGGGTTTGGAATGGGCGCATAAAACCAAAGCACCATTGCAAAAAGCGGTAAGAAGATCATGAATACTGTAATAATATTTTGTAAAAGACGGCTAATTTTTTGAATTTTTTTCATAGATGCCCTGTCATACTTAAAATTAATATCGGTATATATTATGGAATAATTTATCGAAATTCAATAATAAATTACTGCTTATTGTTAAAATGTCTGCCAATGAGTGGCTGGTTTAAAATCATGCATCTTCTTTACATTTATGGCGAGTATCAGTATCTTGTCATTCCACTTAAATTCTCATCTGTTTGTAAAGGAATACATGATGAAACTTAATCGCTCATCTTTATTGTTGGCCTCATTATTTTTGTCTCAACTTTCCTATGCAGCTGCATTTCAACTTTATGAGTTAGGCACGCCTATTGTTGCAACTGCCGGTGTAGGTCAAGCAGCGGTTGCAAGCGATGCATCTACGGTTTATTTTAACCCCGCAGGCATGAATGCACTTCCTGCTACCGAAATTATGTTAGGTTCAGAAATAGTTTTGCCTTATGCAAACTTTTCTGCAAATTCTATTAATACTATTTTAGGTAACAATGGCGGCAATGCCGGCATGTTAGTACCAGGCGTAGGTGGATATTTTGTTTATAACTATTCGCCGCGTTTAAAAATGGGTTTTGGTGTCGCGTCACCTTATGCAGGTGCACTTTTTTATAATAATCATTGGGTAGGTCGTTACATTGTTCAGCAAATGGCATTGCTCACTATTAATGTTAACCCTGCTATCGCTTATCAAGTAAATGAATGGTTGTCATTAGGCGCTGGTGTAAGTTTAGAATACGCAAGCTTATATCAAACCGTCGCTTTACCTTTAACTTCAACGATAGATGGACAAGCAAGTATTAGTGCAAGTGATGTGTCGCCAGGATTTAATCTAGGGATATTTTTAACTCCGCGGGAAACGACTCAATTAGGTGTTACTTATCGTTCGCAAATTGTGCATCATTTACATGGCAACGTTAATTTTTTAAATATTAGCAATACACCTTCTGTGCAAACTAAATTAGTCATGCCTGCCAATATGATTGCAAGCATCAGCCAAAAAATTACTCCGCAATTTTCCTTGTTGGGTGAAATAGGTTGGGCACACTGGTCAACCATGCGTAATGCCGTTGTTACAATTGATGGGTTCTCTGCAGTTACCCCTGAAAACTGGCATGATACTTATCGTATAGGGTTAGCAGGTCAATATCATTTACCTTCGCCAGTTTTACTACAAGCGGGTATTTCTTTTGATTCCTCACCCACCTCGCGTTCACACCGTACACCTAATTTACCTATGGATAGGCAAATTCGCCTTGGTGCCGGCCTTGAGTATATTGCTACTAAAGCAACGACATTGGGCTTATCTTATGAATATATGAATATGGGTAATGCCCCTATCACAAATAGTTCTAGGGTAGGTATTTTATCCGGCTCTTATTCAAGAAATTATTCCAACTTTTTCCAAGCTAGTTTAAATGTAAAATGCTAGCAATTACCTAAGCAACGGTGAGCCTGTGTGGCCGCCGTCTACACTGATATTTGCACCAGTCACATAAGAAGACGTATCTGTATCTGCCAAAAATAATACGCTAGGAGAAATTTCTTCTGGTTGAGCAGTTCTTTGCATGGGCACACCTAAAATGGCCGCTGCCACATAAGCTTTATACTGATCTTTATTATTCGGATCTGCATTAAAAGCTGCAAATTCTAACGGTGTATCAACAGGCCCAGGACTAATTGCATTAACGCGCACCATTTGCCTTTGCAAAAGCACACATTTTTGTGCAAGTTGGTTAGCTACGCTTTTAGTTATAGCTAAAATATAAGCTTTACTCGCTGCATAAAGCGGTCTATGTGCATCGGGTAAAATGCCATTACGGCTGGCTGTGTTGATGATAGAAGCTGGTAAGTTTTTAGGTTGACGTTCAAATAGATAATATGATTCCCATTTCAAACAATAAGACATGCCAATACAACTGGTAGCAATCTCAGATTCACAAAAAGGCGAAGCAGCTGTTGTTTGTGAAGGTTGACGTTTTACATGAAAAGCATCGGGGGTAGTTGGTTGTGGTGGCGGTAACTTAAAAATAATTGAACCATCATCCGCTATAAAAGACTCAAATTGAATATCACCTATAAACCCGCTATTTTCACCACTAATCACACCAGGCTGGACGCCTGCATTATTAAAACACACGTCTAATCGGCCGTAGCGATCAAATATTTTTTTAATCGTATTCTTTACTTCTTCTTCAACACGCACATCGCAAGGCCAATATTCAATCACTTGCTTGCGATCATCAGGGATTCTTTCATTAATATAGGATTGCGCTTCTTGCCACTTAGATTCTCTTCTACCACATACAATGACATGTGCAGCACCGTTTAAAACAAAATCCACCGCAGTTGCAAGACCTATACCACTTGTTCCACCAGTGATAAATATCACTTTATCTTGAAACCGCGATGCATTAATCATCATTATCTCTTTTAAAAATGAGTGACGTTAAGCTTGCCCACCTTTAGTTATAAGGTAATACAACTACTTTCGTTCCTACTCTCGCAAAATTTGAATACAACCACTCAGCATCTGCAATACGCATACGTACACAACCATGGCTTATATTATTTTCCACGACTATGTAATCTGGTGAACCGTGTAAGGCTTGGCCGCCATGGAAAAACATGCAATATGGCATAAGACCACCACCTTCAGGTTTTGGATATTTTTTAGAATAGCATTCTTCACCTTGCATAGATTGAATTCTAAAGGTACCAGTTGATGTATGACATGGACCTACTTCATCTTCGCATGTGTCGCCGCCTGCTGTTGCAATACCTGCTTTTACCAATTTGCCATCAGGTTCGTAGGCGCCCCAAGCGTAATGTTTTGGATCGACTAAGATTACTTTCTCTTTACCCATACTAATATTTTGCGGCAAACGGGTAGCATACTCTGCTTCCGTATAACCAGGACTACTTGCGCTGCGCGGACCACTTTGTGTTGCTGTTGTGGTAGCGCAACCTGTTATCAACATGGGAAAAATAATTAATCCAGCGATTAGTGGTTTAAAATGTCGTCCATGCATAACGTCACTCCTTTTTTATTTTTTTCCTCACCTTTATTTTAACGTCAAATTTTTAAAATCAAGAAAATGAGAGGCAACCTATTGTTTTAAAAAAGGGGTAACAAAATGCGGGAAATAGCTCAAATTTTTGCTAAATCAGCCTAATTTACTGATTTCACAACTATTGTTAGCTATGTAAATTTTAAAGCACAATTTGGCTAATTTTGTATCTCAAAATGACATTAGGCAAAATTTAATTCAGCTTGCTGCTGACAAATTAATTCTATAAATTCACGCCCATAACGTTGTAATTTACTCTCACCTACACCAGATATTTCTGCAAATTCATCCAACGTTTTTGGTTTTTTGGCATGCATCTCAGCCAAAGTACTGTCATGAAAAATAACATAAGGTGGTACACCTTGGTCTTTTGCTAAAGCTAGACGTTTTGCTTTTAATGCAGCCCACAGCTTATCCGTTGGGGTACTCGCATTTCCTTTTTCACGTTTATTTTTTGTCTTTTTAGTTTTTGGTGTTTCTTTACGTAATGCAATGGTTTGCTCACCGCGTAATATAGGTAAACTTTTTTCTGTTAAACGCAAACTACCAAAACCACTGATATCAATAGTAATTAAATTAGCGGCAACTAATTGCCTGTAAATGCTACTCCATTGTTGCGCCGTGTAATCTTTACCTATACCAAATGTTGAAACATGTTGATGTTTAAAACGCTCAACTTGTGGAGTGACTTTTCCGATTAATACATCAATTAAATGTTTTACACCGAAACGTTGGCCTGTGCGGTAAATACAGGACAAAGCCATTTGCGCTGCAATCTTTCCATCCCAAGTAGTAACCGGTTGCAAACAATTATCACAATAGCCACAAGGACCTTGATAAGTTTCGCCAAAATAGTTTAATAACACTTCCCTACGACATAGGGTTGTTTCGCAAAATCCTAATACCGCTTCTAACTTTCGTCTTTCAATACGTTTATGCTTTTCATCTGCTTGTGAATTTGAAAGCATTTGCTGCAGAGTAATTAAATCGCTCAAACCGTAAGATAACCATGCCTTTGCAGGCATTCCATCGCGTCCTGCTCTACCTGTTTCTTGATAATAATTTTCTAAGCTTTTTGGCAAATCCAAATGTGCAACAAAACGCACGTTGGATTTATCTATGCCCATGCCAAACGCAATCGTTGCAACAATGATACTAGCCTCTTCGCGTATGAAATGTTGCTGATGCTTTAATCTTAATTGATTGCTTAAGCCTGCATGATAAGGTAATGCATCCCAACCTTTTTCTTGTAACCACGTAGCCGTTTCTTCCACTTTTTTTCTAGATAAACAATATACTATTCCTGCCTCTTGAGGATATTCTGTTGTTAAGAAATGATGTAATTGCTCACGAGGATTATTTTTTTCTACTACGCAATATTGAATATTAGGTCTATCAAAACTAGATACAAATTGTTTTGCATTTGCCAATCCCAATTGAGAAATGATATCACGCCTAGTAGGCTCATCAGCGGTAGCTGTTAATGCTATGCATGGTATATGAGGAAATTGAGATTTTAAAATGGATAACTGCATATACTCGGGTCTAAAATCATGACCCCATTGTGAAACGCAATGTGCTTCATCAATGGCAAATAAAGCAATTTCTGTATGCGTTAATAAATCTAGACAACGTGGCATTAATAGCCGTTCAGGCGAAATATATAAAATATCTATATCGCCTTGTAACACTCTATTTTCAATTTTATTCACTTCATTTGCGGACAAGGTGGAATTAAGTAATCCCGCTTTAACACCTAATTGTAATAAGGCATCTACTTGATCCTGCATAAGGGCAATGAGTGGAGAAATAACGACACCTACACCTTTTCTCACTAAACTGGGAATTTGATAACACAACGATTTACCAGCGCCGGTTGGCATTAAAACAAACGCATCTTGACCCTGTATGAGATGCGAAACGATGTCGTGTTGATGTCCACGAAATTCATCATAACCAAATATTGTTCGCAATACATCATACATGGCATTCATCCACGCTTTCCTTTAATTTAATTTAAAAATTCATGTAAAGATTTTGCTATTAGTTTTGGCACTTCTAATACTATGCCGTGTGCACAATCTAATTCTAGTAAATCTGCTCTTTTTATATTATCTGCTAAAAACTGCGAATCATTAGGTAAAGAAATTAAATCTTGTATACCGCCTACCACTAAAGTGGGTGCTTGAATAGCAGCTAATTGAGAAATACCATCAAATTGATTGATGAGATTAAATTGCCTTTCTTGGTCCTCAATCGATTGAGGATAGGGATTTTCTAAATAAACACGTTTTATTATTTCTAAATTACGTTTATTTTGTAGAAATTCTTGCCCATATATCCAAGGCACGGAAGCTTCAAAAATTAAATCAAAATCTATACCTTGTTTACGCATTAATAATAATGAACGGAAAGCGACTTCCACCGCTTTTCGCCATTTGGCAGCTGAAGTTAAGATAACTAATTTATTGATATTATCCGAATAATTTGCTGCGAATGTTTGGGCTATCGCACCGCCCATGGATTGTCCAACAATATGTGGTTTTTCTAAATGGAAATGACGGCATAATGCATAAACGTCATCAGCCAAAAGCTCTATTGATAATGGACTACCATCATCTTTTGTTCGGCCAACGGCACGATTATCAAAAACTAAAATTTGGTAATGTTTACTAAGATAGTCTAATACTGGCAACCAATAGGTGTGGTCACAAGTATAGCCTGCTATTAAAACTAAAGGCTGACCCGAGCCATGCAACTCGTAGTAAAAATCAGCCCCATTAATATTTACCATAGCCATTTTTTTAATCACTTATTAATAGGGTCTAACAATGATTTTTGTGCCAACAGTTGCAAAATCGTGGCGTATCCACTCAGCATCTGAGACTGATACCCTTACGCAGCCATGGCTAACATTTCCTTCTACAACATTATAGGAACCATGTAAACCTTGATTGCCATTAAAGAACATGCAATAAGGCATAGGGGCACCGCCGCGAGGTAATGGATATAGAGTTGACTTACAATCAAAGCTGCCTAACGATTGTATTCTAAATGTACCCACTCTTGTTCTGCAGGACCGTTTAATATCTGGACACCAGCTATTACCTGCTGTCGCGAGTCCCGAGCGAATTAAATCACCGTTTGCATTATATGCACCCCAAGCATGCACAGAAGGGTCTATGACAATGACCTTTTCGTGGGTAGCAATGTGGCCAGGCAAACGAGTGGAATAATCAGGTGGTGGGGCTGGTTCGTACTGAGGCTCATCAGTGCTTATGGTTTGTTGATTATAAGCGCTGTGATAAGCACATGAACTTAGTAGAAATGAAATAGCACACGCTAACGCAATATACGTTCCTCGCATGATAACACTCCCTTTTCTCTTTTTTATAAGTCAATTTTACCTCAAAAAAAGAGAGGAGCCGCGAAAACAATTATTAGCTATTGAGTTATTACATCTTTTTTTTCAGCGGCTAAATTTTGGTATCCAGGTAGTTTAATAAAATCAACAAACTTTATTTTTAAGGTATGAAAATGTGTGCCTGCACCGCAAAAAATATACTCATGTTCATTTATAGAACTGTCTATAAAAAAAGGTAATGATCGTTGTAATGAGAAAGGAGGGAGGGCGCCTGGATTAAATCCTGTTATTCGCAGCAATTCTGTTTGATTTGCAAAAACTAACTTATTTTTACCGACAGAAAGTGTAGCAGCGAGCACATGGAAATTCACTTTGCTCAATGCTGGAATACCTAACAGAGCAAAGTGAGGTATAGCACTTTTAATTTTTACCAAGGCTGCTTTTATCATCGCAGCAGGATTTGCATCTAGCACCTTAATCACATCTTGCATAGTTTTCACTTCACTATGCTCAATGACTTCGAAAGGAATATGATGCTGAGTTAAATACAATTTCACTCTCGCTAAATTAGCATCAATGAAAGCCATGATTTACCTTTTTAGAATTAATAAAATGTAGGGGGCAGAAACCGTATTATTGTAGCTAAGTAATGTCTTATCAATACTGACTACTTTTTCCCAAAATACATTATCGCTTAATAAATCACTTTGGATTAATCCTGAAAGCGTGGGTAAAAAATAATATTGTTGATAAGAAAATTGATAACGGCTCAGTAAATGACGTAACTCATCAACATTGTAAGTCTGAATAGTAATTTTTACCTGTTTTTCTTCATGGTTAATCCAAACGGCATTTTCTTTTGTATCAAGCAAGGATGCAAATGGGAAATATTGCTGTGTTGTATGAATAGGATGATAGTTTTTATTGTACAGAGATAAGATAATGGGCGTATGTGCATTGATTTTAGGTAGTAGTATATCTAAAAAATCAGTTAATTTTTCGATACAGCTGCCAACACCAAATGACGCGCAAATTAAATCATAATTTTTTTCTGCCGCAATTAAACTATCGATAGGATGATTAAAATTATATTGTATAAAATGGGTTCTATTAACATACCTTTTCTCCTTAGCAAGTATTAACATTTCAGATGAAATGTCCACGGCAATAGTTTCCGAAAAATGGTGACTTAGTATTTGGGTGGCACGCCCTGTGCCACAACCCAAATCTAAGGCCACTTGCCTCTGTGTTTCAGGAATAGTTTGAATTTGATTTAAAATAAGTTGCTCTTCCAAATAGAGGTAAGAACGGGTCGCACCTTTATAATTTAAATAGGCATCATAATCAGTCGATAAAAGGCGAGACGCTTCTAAATTTGTTTCACTTATTACTGCATTCATGCTTATCTTTGCTCTAATGCTAATTGTGGCATCTTATTCTTTCTAGTAATTAAGGCTAAGCTAACAACAGTGCAAGTAAGCAGTGCAAAAGCTGAAATTAAGAATGCATGTTGATAAATCTTAGCGCCCATAATTTGCGTTGAAATACTGTCCAGAGTAAAATTAATGGTAGCAATTTTAGAAAATTGCCCAGTTAAATAACTAGCAATCGCATTACTCAACATGTAAATACCAATCATAAAACCCTCATATCCCTTAGGAGAAAGCCGAGTAATAAGGGAAATAACGATAGGCATAATGCTTAACTCTGCGATAGGAAATAGTGCGTAAGCAAACACAATAAATTGATAAGACGGTTTAACTTCTTGCCCTATCATGACTTGTGCTGCTAATGCCACGATGATAAAACCTAGTCCTAGTACACCTAGACCAATAGCGATTTTGGTAAACCCAATAGTGATGTAATTACGTCCACGGATTTTCTCCAACAAACTCATCACAATGCTACCAAAAAGAATCATGAAGAAAGGGTCTAGTGCATAGAAGAAACTAGTCGGAATAGTAAAATTAGCTAAATTTCTATCTACTATCCTATCTATGAATAGATTAAGAGTAGTTCCGCCTTGACCCAAAAATAAACTAAACACGACCATCATCACCATAGCTAACATCATGGTGTGTAGCTTTTTTCTATCTTCTTTTGAAAATATGAGGTAGAGCTTAGCAAGCATAAATGCAGCCACTATGGATGCACCCAACATGAAAATATCTGCAAGATGCGCGACTAAAACATATTTGGTAGCAAAGACTAATCCTATGCTTGTGCTTAATACCAAAGCAATTTGTTTTTTACTAACCACTTTTTCATCTAGATAAGGTTTCAGTTTTTTACTACCTAGTAAAAAAACGATAAAGCCAGACAGCATGACAGCGGAACTTAATATGTAGGCATAATTATAGCCGTAATGTGTAGCAATGAGACTACCGCCTAATGTAGCAAGCAGCGCGCCTAAATTTTTAGCTATGTAATAGAGAGTGAATGCATTATCGCGTTGTTTATCATGGTTTGCATATAAACGGCCTAAAATTGCAGTAATAGCAGGCGTAAAAAATCCGCAACCAGCACCGAATATAGCTAAGCCTAGATAAAGGTATTCTACATTAGGAATAATTAAAACTAGATTACCTATACACATTAATAAAATACCAAGCAGCAAAGTATGCTTAAAGCCAGCGACTTTATCTGCCAAATAACCGCCTATGAGTGGAATAGCATAAATAAAAGCAGTGAATGCGCCGTAGCAAATAAATGCTTCGTTATCACCCGTTTTAAACACTTGTGTCATATATAAAATTAATAAAGCGGTAATACTAAATTGGCCGTATAGCTCGCAGGTCTCGGTATAAAGTAAAGTATAAAATCCAGGCGGCTGATCGCCTAATTTGAAATTAAAATGCCTTAATAAATTTTTCATCTCAATCTTCCTTAAATAAATGTAGTTAAAGTGAACCGCGTATTTCCCATAAATCAGGGAAAAAGGGCTTAAATAGAGTGGCTTTTAAAAACTCCAATCCTTTTGTTCCGCCAGTGCCTTGCTTAGTACCGATAATTCTTTCTACGAGTTTGACATGGCGGTATCGCCATTCTTGCAAACCTTCATCAACATCTAATAAAAGATCTAGCAAAATAGCAATGTCAGGCTCGTGTTTATATATTTGAATTAAATTTGTTTGATAATCAAGTGTATCTGCATAAAGCGATGTTACCTGCGTCGTTAAAAATGTTTTTAAAGCATCATTTACCGTGTTATCTTTTAAAGCTAATGCTAGCCGCTCATGCTCCCAAGACGGTTTCTCATAAATATTGAGTAATTCTTCGCGCTTATACCCTAAGACAAATTCAATTTCGCGAAACTGAAACGATTGCAAACCGGAAGAACCACCTAGTAAATTGCGATATTCATTAAATGCCATGGGTGATAAAGTGCTAATCACATCCATTTGTGTCACTAATGTTTTAACTATCATCCTGCAGCGTTTTAATGCACTAGTAGCATGCGATAATTTATTTTCATACAGATAATCGCGCACTGTTTTCAACGTATTGATGAATAATTTAAACCACAATTCAGCTACTTGATGGATAGTAACAAACAATAATTCATCATTATTGATGGTTTCTTGAGATCCGGTTTGCAAAGATAATAGTTTTTCTAATTGTAAATAAGTGGAATAAGTAAACGACATGAAAATTTCCTTTTTATACTGCTATACATGTGCAATGTAAATAACGAAGAGGGAATTGAATTTGATAGGTGTTGCGAGAAAAAATATTATACCCAAGAAAATTAGCCATAGACAAGTGAAATTCGCTATACTAATTAAATAATTTTTCATGGAAGAAAAATAATGCATTCATCATTCATTGTTGGCATCGATAATCATTTTAATCCTATCTCGTTAGAATTAAAGATGGCTAATCGTCACGGATTAATCACAGGCGCAACAGGCACAGGTAAAACCGTTTCATTACAAAAAATCGCTGAGTTATTTTCTGAATCCGGCATCAACGTTTTTACAGCCGATGTGAAAGGCGATTTATCAGGCATTGCTATGCCTGCAGCACCTAACGATAAATTAAAGCAACGATTAACAAAACTCAAAATTATTGATTATACGCCACAAGGCTACCCTGTCATTTTTTGGGATATCTACGGCAAAGAAGGTCATCCTTTACGCACTACATTAAGTGCAATGGGCCCTCTTCTCTTAGGTCGCTTACTTAATTTAAATGACACTCAACAAGGTATTTTAAATGCCGCATTCAGTTACGCAGATGATGAAGGTTGGCTCTTACTAGACCTCAAAGATTTACGTCGCTTACTCGAATGGATGCAAACAAATGCGACTGAGCTACAAGCAAAATACGGCAATATCACTTCTACTTCCATTGGTGCAATACAGCGTAACTTATTCACTTTAAGTGAAGCAGGTGGTGAGGTATTTTTTGGCGAGCCTGCATTTCAAATTAATAATCTATTTCAGCAAGATGCGTCTGGCAAAGGAATGATCCATATACTTGATGCCACTAATTTAATTAATAATCCTTTACTCTATAGCACTTTCTTATTATGGTTATTATCTGACTTATTTGAGACATTACCTGAATTAGGTGAAGTAGATAAACCTAAATTAGCCTTCTTTTTTGATGAAGCGCATTTATTATTTTCTTCTGCTCCAAAACCTTTATTAGAAAAAATTGAACAATTAGTAAGATTGATACGCTCAAAAGGTGTTGGTGTTTATTTCATTACACAAAATCCAGCCGATGTCCCTGATACAGTATTAAGCCAATTAGGTAATCGTGTGCAACATGCTTTACGCGGTTTCACACCTAAAGATCAAAAAGTAATTAAAGCAGCTGCATTAACTTTCAGACAAAATCCTAAATTAAATACAGAAAAAGCTATTTCAGAATTAGCAGTAGGTGAAGCGTTACTCTCTTTTTTAGATGAAAATGGTACACCTGCTATCGTTAAACAAGCGTTTGTGGTGCCTCCTCAATCAAGGATAGGTGCTATTTCTTCTCAAGAAAAAGCAACCATCATGAAACACTCTCCTTTTAATGGTGTTTACGATACACCGCTAGATAGAGAATCTGCCTATGAAATTTTAGGTAAGAAAATGGAAGATAATACTAAGCAAGCACCCGAACAAAAAAGCAAAGGACGGCCTAAACAAAGCATAGCTCAAACGATGATGAATTCAGCAGCAAGAAGTTTTGGTACACAAATTGGTAGGCAAATTATACGCGGTATTTTGGGTTCAATCATGGGCAAAAAATAATTTACTCCATTTTTTGTCTTAATGATTTTTTTTCTCCGACACGCTTTTTCTTATTTAAACGCGCTTCAATAGAAGCTTTGGTGGGGCGCGTTTTTTTGCGTTTTTTAATAGGCTTTGAGACACACTTGATAAGATTGATTAATCGATTAATTGCATCTTGTTTATTACGCTCTTGTGTTCTATGAGAACTCGCTTTAATCAGTAAATCGCCTTGAGATGTTACTCTTTTTCCTAAAAAACTAAGCAATCGCTCTTTGATTTCTTGCGGTAAAGAAGAAGCCATGATGTTAAATCTAAGCTGCGCTGCGGTTGCTACTTTATTAACATTTTGGCCACCCTTGCCTTGGGATAAGGTAAAAGTGCAGTAAAAATCGCTATCATTCAAATAAATTTGATCTGTAATTTTTCGCATACATTCACTTTATTAAATAAATCAATTATTTATGAATATCTAGATAAATCTTTTTACTAGTGTACAATTACTCTCCACTCATAAAAAATAGACAAATAAGAGGTTTTTATGACATACGCAAAATTACCAGAACAATCAACTTTAGGCAAAAAAACTAATTACGATGATCAGTATAATCCTAAGCAATTATTTCCTATTTCAAGGTACACCAAACGCGAACAAATAGGAATTAAAAATGACTTGCCTTTCTTTGGTTACGATCTATGGAATCATTACGAAGTATCCTGGTTAAACAGCAAAGGAAAACCGGTAGTTGCTGTCGCTGAAATTATTTACACTTGTGAATCACCCAATATCATTGAATCAAAATCAATGAAGCTATATTTCAATTCATTTAACAATACGCAATTTGAAAGCATTGAGAAAGTAAGTGCTATTATTAGAAAAGATATTGCTGACCGTATCGGTCATGATAATGTCATTATTAACATCATTCCCGTTTCTGCGTTTAATGAAGATAAAATTTTGCGTCAACTAGCTGGTATTTGCATAGATGACTTAGATATTGATTGTAATACTTATCACGCTAATGCTAATTTTTTACAAACCAGTGATGAAATTGTTGAAGAAACATTATGTTCTGATTTATTAAAGTCGAATTGCTTAGTGACCAATCAACCGGATTGGTGTAGCGTACAAATTTCTTATAAAGGACCTAAAATTAACCGTGAAGGATTGCTCCGTTATCTAATTTCATTCCGTAATGACAATGAATTTCACGAGCAGTGTATAGAAAAAATCTTTATGCAAATTAAAGAGTATTGTAAACCGGAACAATTAACTGTCTTAGGTCGCTCCACACGACGTGGCGGATTAGATATTAATTCATACCGCTCCACAATAAATAAGTGGACAGTAATAAACCCTCGACTTTGCAGGCAATAGCATTACCCTTGTTGTACTGTCATGCCAGCGAAAGCTGGCATGACAAAGCAGCATATAGCCTTATTCCACCGCAGAAGTATCCGTTGTATCCACCGTAGCGGGATTATTATCAACAGGTACCACGGGCTCAGATGCCGGTGTAGAGGGTACTGTATTGGGTGGTGGTGAGGTGGGTGGCGCGTAATGATGATATAAATAACCCAATATAATTAAAACAAGTACTATAACTGCTAATGCGATGCCATTTTTCGCAAATTTTTGACCTTGATCTTCATTGGGGTTAGGCATGACAAATTCTCCCCTTTTTAACAGTTGATAATATAATCATACTATAATTATAAGTAGATTAGATTATAATCACATTGATAAAAATTCATTTAAAATAATCAAGTTAATCCGCTTTCTTAATCGTAAGCTCAGATTTTACTTCAGAAACACCCGCAATACCTTTTACGGAATCAATTGCTGATTGCTCTTGCTCTTTATTTTCAACTGACCCTTGCAAGGTAATGACACCATCATGGCTGGCTGCGCTCACCGCTTGATTTTGTAATGCAGCATTTTTCTTAATAGCAGCTTGTGCTTTCTCAGTCATCACTGTATCAATATTTTGGGTTTCAGTCAGTGTAGGTAATGGCTTTGAAGGTTTAGTTGGCGCAGTTGGAACCTCTTGAGCAAAAAGCGTGGTGGATACTAATAACGAACTGATTGCGAGTACAAATTTCATTAGACTCTCCCATTATTTCATTTTATTAACATACGATAGTAATTGTGTGAATGATTCAAGAATCACTTTTTCATTAAACTCTTTTCTGTTACCTGTATATTCTTTTTTAATGGCTATGGGCTGCATAGATATGTGTGCACAGGCTATCCATACTACACCTTTATGATGCCTACCTTCTTCCATATCATCGCCACCAATACCTGTGGTTGCTACACTTACGTGCGCCATGCTATTTTTTAGTGCGCCTTGTGCCATTTCAACCGCAGTTTCTTCACTCACAACACCGTGTATCTGTATAGTTGCTGGTTTTACGTCTAATAAATTTTCTTTTGATGCATTTGAATAAACAATAAAACCGCGCTCAATAAGAAATGAGCAGGATGGATGCTGTGATAAATGATAAGCAATCCCTCCCGCTGTACAGGATTCTGCTGTCACTAGGCTCAAGTGATTTTCTGAACACACCTGGCCTAGTTTTTCTATGACTTGATTAATTTGACTTTGCATCTATCTATAATAACATTTTACCTAAACAAGATAATGCATTTTCTCAAATTAATTTGTAAAAACAGGATCTTCGATAGATGTAAATTCTTTTGTCTTTTTATTCCATTCGTAAACAAGATTTTCTTCGAAGTCAAAAAACCATGCGTGTAATTTTAATGTTTTTTCTTCTAAACGTTTTTTTACAATAGGATACTGCTTCAAGGTCTTAAGTTGATTAATAACATTTTGCCTTGCAATTTCATCTACTTTAGCATCTTCATCAAAAGTTAATGTTTTACTCATTAACTCTATCCATCCTTTAAGCTTAGGTGGTAAAAGATGATAATTACCACCTTTGCATGCTCTTATCGCGCCACAGTTTGTATGCCCACATACGACAACATCAGTAATGTTTAAACTATTTAGAGAAAATTCAACTGCAGCCCCTTCACTACACAATTCTGCATCTTCATAATTAGGAATAAAGTTACCTACATTTCTTATAGTAAATAATTCACCCGGTTCTGCTGAAGTAATGAGAGTAGGAACGATGCGGCTATCTGAACAAGAAATAAATAACGTATGAGGATCTTGTGTTTTGGCAATAAAATCCAATAAACGGCTATCATTATCTCTATTTTGCGCATAGAAACGATGCACACCGTGCACCAACCTTCCATAATAAGAATTAGGTGCAGCATTGGCATCTACTTTACTTAATTCATTTTCAGAAATTAAATAATAGTCATTTAAAATAGCTTGACCACCCCATACTCCAAATAAAGGTTCGAATTTTCTTGGCAGACCTTTAATGTAAAAAGCAATTTGTCTTTCTTTACATTGATTAAATAAATCAATAATCGCATTTGCGCCTGAAGTATCTAAATTAGTAACGCTAGTTAAATCCAAGATAACGGTTTGATTAGGTTTAGCGCCTTCTAAATGCTTAGCTAACTCTTCCATTTCACCTGTTGATAAAAAGGTAAGAGGACCGCCTAATGAAAGACGTATCATATTATCTTTTGAAGTCGCAGAAATTTGTAATTTAGTGCGAGCTGCTTTCCATAATACAATAATGGCAGCAGCCATAACGCCTGCTTGCACACCTGCAATTAAATCAACAAATATGATAGTTAAAAATGTGACAGCATAAATAAATGCTTCGGAACGTGATGTTACCCATAACGAATAAGACTCTTTGTAGTTAATCATAGAGAAGGCAACAGAGAATAATACCCCTGCTAATGCCGCAACTGGAATTTGACTGATTAAAGGAGCGATAGAAACAACAGTAAGTAAAATGATAATTGAGTGAATAATGCTTGCTCGTCTCGTTTTTGCACCTGCTCTCACATTAGTGGCAGAACGTGCAATGACCCCCGTCACTGGAATACCACCAAATAATGAAACAGCAATATTTCCTAAACCTTGACCAATTAATTCTTGATTAGGATCGTGTTTTTTATCACCTGTTAATTTATCTATTGAACTTGAAGATAATAATGTTTCTAGCGAAGCTAAAAGATAGATGGCTAATGCGCCAAGTAATAATTCATTAAAAGAAAAATTTGGCAGGCTTGGCAATTGTGGCGCAGGTAATGATCTAGGAATTTCACCAATTAATTGCACAGGTAGATGAAAAAAATAAACAACTAACGTAGCAATCAATACAGCGGGCAAAATGCCTGGTACTTTAGGAAATATGTATGGTAAACCGCGTATAATACCGATAGTTAAAATAACAATGGATAAGGACACTAAATTAATATCGTAGAAGTAATCTTTGACATGCATAATCACATCAAAGGTATGCGATTCAGTGGGAGGCTCTAAACCAAATGCTCTTGGTAATTGACCAATAATAATGATAACGCCTATACCTGCTGTAAAGCCGGCGACAACGGGTAAAGGCACATAACGACTAAACTTGCCTAAACCAGATATACCGCTTAATAATTGCAAAACACCGGCGATAAGCCCCATAAATACCAGGCCTTTAACGCCAAATTTTTCTACATTATTAGCTATCAAAACAGACATAGCTGCAGCAGGACCACTCACTGCAAGAGGTGTGCCGCCAAATAAGGCACAAACAATGCCAGCTATAATAGCTGTCACTAAGCCTGATGCTGGTGACATACCAGATGCAAGCGCAATAGCTAATGATAAAGGGATAGCAACAAATGCCACGGTGATACCCGCAGCTAAATCTGCACCAAAATACGTCGGAGAAAAAATAGCTTTCCATTCAGGTAGTAAACTGGGTATACCTAAGTTCCAACGAAAATTCTTTAAACGATTCATATTTACTCTTAACCTTATTATAGTAGTCATTTGATTTTGCCAGGTATTGCTAGCCTTTTAAACCGGACCAAAAAATATACACCACATTTTTTTATAACCTATCTTTCTTGCAAGGTCAGAAAAAATAACGTAGCAAAGAAAAGTGATTAATACCCAAATTAATGACGACCAAAAAATGGGTGAAGATAATTCCATCTCTAATATGCTAAGAGCAATAAAACCATCATGAAATGAAAAATAGAAATGTAAAAAATTGTGCGTCAGCCACAACAATACAATGCAAAAGATGTAAATAGAAAATTTCCATAAAATATTATAAATAAGCGGCTTATTAGGAAAAGCATTGATAAACGAAAAACTGTTAATCACTAACATAATTTTACCAATCACTAATGCACCTAATGTGACAGCGAGATGAGAAAAATACCGCGGCACGCCAGGTTTTAATGTTAAGCCAGCAGTAAAATAAATAAGGTTTAGCACAATGCAGAAATAAACAACAGCAGGGATAACACCAACTATTTCTTCCTTAAGCCAATGTAAAAATTTCAACGTCCTTACCCCTTTAAATAGATAAATCCATAGTACACTTATCTTAGCAAAAAAGAATAAGTTCATTAATTAAGCTTTAAATCATTGATACAATTGAATAATTTTTTATTTATTTTTTTATTAGTTGTGCCTTATTATAATCTTCGACAAATTAAGCAACGCATACCTACTTGGTAGTAAAATACGCAAAAAATAACGAGGATAATCAAGTGATCGCTGCCCTAAAGATTGGTAATAAAGAATTTTCTACCAATCTTATACAAGGTCCTCTAGCAGGAGTAAGTTGTGCACCTTTTAGATTGTTAACGTGGCGGTATAGCCGCCCAGCATTTACTTATACAGAGATGATTTCTTGCAAAACAATTATCTATCAATCAGAACATTCTTTAACACGCTATTTATATAAAGATGCAGAAGAAGGCCCAGTTTGCTTTCAGCTCTCAAGTAATAATCCCAGTGAATTAGGGGAAGCGGTAAAACGCGTAACACAAGCAGGAGCAGATTTGATTGATTTAAATTGCGGCTGCCCTGTTAAAAAAATTCGTAATAAAGGAGCGGGTTCTCGTCTACTAACAGATCCTAAAACGTTATTTTCTCTAATTACCGCAATGAAATCAAACACTCATCTTCCTGTTTCTATTAAAATACGGGTTCAAGGTGATAGTGATGAAAAAACTAATGAAACTATTGCGAATGTGATAGAAGAAGCAGGCGCAGATTTTGTAACGGTTCATGGCAGGCATTGGACTGAGCATTATGAGACAGCGTGCAGGTATGATCAAATAGCGTATTTCTCTCAAAGGCTAACTATTCCTGTCATTGGTAATGGCGATATTAAATGCTACGACTCACTACAAAAAATGAGTCAAACAAACTGCGACGGCATGATGATAGCAAGAGCAGGCATGGGCCAACCTTGGTTAATTGCTAAGTTGACCGCAGAAGCTGCCAATAAAAATTATAAAACACCAAGTACATCAGAAATAGGGGACATATTTATAGAGCATGTGGAACGTTTAGCAGCGCTTTTGCTAAATGATTTTTTTGCCATTATACAAGCTAGGAAATTTGCCAAGTATTACGCTAAACCAATTAACGAAGCCAATTATTTTGTTGAAGCAATGAATGCTTGTAATGATTTAATTACTTTTAAACATTTAGTTAAAACTTATTTTTAATATTTTATTGCGTGGAATGTTAACATGCTCTCAGAAAGAAATGAAAAAATTTCAACATTACAACAAGCTATTGGTAAACATGAAAATGACGTTGTTGAGGAAATACTTAAAGAGCTTCATAATAAGGATTATCCCGCATTATTAGAGGGAGATAATAATGGAAAAAAGATTTTATCTTCTGCATTGAATTTAAAAAACTTACATGCGTTAATGTTATATATAAATCTCCTAAAACCTATAGATAAATTAAATGCATTAAATCAAACGAATAAAAATGGCTTAACTCCTTTACATATCTTTTTAAAAAATTGTACAGAAAGCAATTTAGCTGAAGCTTTGCCTTTTATTAATTTACTTATATCTAGTGGAACTAATATTACTATAACCTCTAATAAGAATAAGTCTTCTTTAAAGCTCTTAAGCCGCTTTGAAGAACCAAAAGAAAAATTTTTATCAAGTATAATAAAGGGGTTTTCAGTATTTGATGATAATTACAAGCTTAAAATCATAGAACGCTTGCGGCGTGCATTTATGCTGCAACCAAGCTGCCCTTTTAGACAGGCGATTTATACAAAATGCGCTATGTTAAGTAGTTTACAATTAGGATTAGCAGCATGCATAGAAGTAGAAAAAGGTTTAATAATCCATATACAGCGCACCCATCTTCCTACTGATAATAAAGCTTTTACGCCTGAGAATTTAAAAACAGTATGCTCAATAAATACGTTGGAATTACTGCCTCTTAATTTATCGTCAGCTGCAAGAATTTTAAAAGATAGAGGCGATAACGATGCATCAAAAGAAGTGATTAATTTTAAAAAATCTCTATCGCCATCTCCTATTACCATTGGCAAACAACCTTTATACGTCTTTCAGCGAAGAGAATTCCTGAAAGATGATTTGTCTAGTTATATAAGGGAGATAAAAAAAATTATAGAATATGTTGATGACGAAGATGAATATTCATTAAATAGAAAACTATTAGCTATGCTAATACTCTTTGGCATAATAGCAATTGATGTCTTGATAAATTCCTTAGCAATTTATTACGCCACAACATGTGAAAAATCCAGTAGAAATGACTGCACTATAACTCACATAAACCTCTACCTAACAGGTGCTCTAGGCATTTTGCTACCCATTCCATTAGCTTTTTGCATTTTGCTAGCAAACTGCAATGTGCCTGCACTAAGTAATACGACCAAAAGACCTAAATTAAGTGAAAAAATTTATCAACTTGATGGTGTACTACATGAGTTCGCAAGTGCAAACCCAGCTATACAAAGAGATTTATATTTATTAACGCATGAATTTGCCAAAATTAAAACTAAACAAACCGTTGGTGAAGCAAGAACTAGTTTTAACAATATATTGACTATATTAAAAAGATTGCGTGAACAAGTAAACATCACTGATATACAGGATGAAAATTTTGAAAGTAAAGAAAGTTCAGATCATGTAGCGATATCCATGCCTCATGATAATATCCTTCCTGAATTTGATATAGGCCCATCCACCTCTGGGAGCAATGATATTGAATTAACTACTTATAAAGTTATAAGTAGTATTGATGATGAAGGAAAATTAGCTATAAATAGAAAAAGTAAAAAACGCAAAGAAAAATTATCTTTATTTTCCACAAGAAGAGATGCTGAAGAAACCGATGAAGTAGATGACGAAGAGAAACAACTGCTATCTTCATCTAAAAATAAACTGCCTAATTAAGCTTGTTGATTCAAGCTTAATTCTCACCTATACTCCAAAAATCTATAATTATAATAATGGAGTTGCACATGAATGTGCGCGAGGTGATTTATAATAATCTAAAAGATGCAATTATCAAACCAAATGAAAACCTTGCATTAGAGATTATTGATTTAATCACAAACAATTTCCCAGCTGAGTTTAACCAAGTAGATCAAAATAATAAAACATTCTTATTTTTAGCAATTGAAAATAAATTATATAAAGTTGCCATAAAACTTCTCGCTTTAGCTGAAGAAAGTGTTTCAATTATATCAGACACAAATACTAGTCTATTACATTTACCTATCAATGATCCTTCTCTGTTAAACAAATTATTGGATATGCTTAATTTAATAGATAAGAAAGCCTATTTATTAACTTTAAAAGATGACAGAGGCAATATACCATTACATAAAGCAGCATCTGATCTATCATTAGATAGTATTAAAATCTTTTTAGAGCACTATGCTTTACTTGGTAACCTTAAAAAAATAACTGCTTCGACTAATAAAGATGGTGATACTCCTTTACATCTTTTGTTAAATAATTACCTCTCATCATCCAACCAACAAATAGACATCATTTCTAGCGTCTTCCTTCTTATGAACCATGGAATAAATGTGGCTCAAGCCAATAATAAAAAGGAAACCATTTTATCCTTACTAGCTCTTTTACCAAGTAACCATGAAAAGACTATAGCAAGCTTTATTAGACAATCCTTTTCCAAGTTGGCTGACCAGGAAAAGGTCACGGTTTTAGCCTATTATAAAAAGGAATATGTAAAAAATCCTTACTCGCATCTTTTACGTACAATCTACACTTCTTGTGCTGCTCTGATAAACCTAACAGAAGGAGCAATTGCACTAATTGAAACTAATAAAGATACATTGAGAAATACTTATACGAAAACACTAAGAGTTAATGAAAATAAATTAACAAATGGTTTATATTTGACAACGAGTGATGATGCTTTTTTTGTACTTAATGCAAGCCCTTATATAATAAATAAATTGCCTATTTATTTAGATCTCCTTGAAAAAACGCTTTTAGATAATAAAGAATTTGAACAATTAAAAGAACTACAAACAGCTAGACGGGCAGCATACAATAATAATGAATCCATTATTCATTACGACCTTACAAATATTGTTAGGACTAATCTAACAATAAGTATTGAGCAGTTAAATAATGATTTATTGAAATTAGATAAATCCTCACCTGCACCAAAAGCAGTTCGCTTATTTGCAGGGTTATTGTTAACAATTTTATGTACTGTTCAGATTGGGTTAGAAAGTTGGTTAGCTTATGAAGCTTCGATACATCATGGTTGTGATGAAGATTCGTATTATAATGAATGTATTGATAGCACTAAAATGAATTATGAATTAGCTGCTATCATTTTTGGCGTTGCGATACCTTTTCTTTTTCTTCTTGAGATATTTCTTATACCAATCATAGCAATGCGCATAGAGAGAAAAACGCAAGCAAGAAAGGAGTTTCTTGATAGTTTACATGAAACCTTACTACCTTTAAGAAACTCCTCTTACAATTCACCTAGAATAGAAGAGTTATTAAAACAATTAGATACAATTAACGCTTCTCTATCAAGTAATTTATTATTGAGCTTACAAAAGCAAAATATTTCGCAATTAATTACTTTATTATCTTCCTTACGTGAGGAAATCAACCTCATTGATTTGCCTGAAGCTAAAAAACAAGACACTATTTTAAATATTCAAGAAGCTGCTCTTGATAGAAAAAGCAAAGGCAAAGAACCAATGTGGCGCCTATTTAGAAATAAAGAAACAAATCACAATGATGATTTAGAACCAGATATAGAAATGGGCCAAAGTGATGAAGAGCAGCCATTATTAACTAAGCGATCTTCCAAATCATGACACCTTCTAAGCGAAGTGCTAAAGTAATACGGTAACTCATTAATAAAGGGATTTAACCATGAGCTTATCTATGCGTTTTACTGATCTACATTTACCTGATTTTGGTAAACATTGGGGCCGATTTTTAGTGTGGGGTATTGTTTTAGTTATTCTTGGTATTGCCGCAATTAGCGCCTCTACCTTTGCTACACTTTTAAGTGTCGTAGTATTAGGCTTTCTTATTTTCTTCAGCGGTATTGTTATTTTACTCGATACATTTAGCTTTTGGTGGTCTAGATGGGGTAGCTTTTGGTTACATTTAATTGTTGCTTTACTCTATATCGCAGTCGGCATCATACTCATTATGAACCCTGTTGAAGGTTCTATTTCTCTTACTTTAGTATTAGGTATTTTCTACTTAATCATCGGTGCATTTCGCATTATTTTCTCATCAACTGCGCGTTCACCTCAGTGGGGTTGGAGCTTATTTAATGGCTTTATTACTTTCCTCTTGGGCATATTAATTCTAGCTAGCTGGCCTGCCTCAAGCTTATTTATTTTAGGCTTATTTATTGGTATTGATTTAGTATTTTTAGGCTGGACTTATGTTATGACAGCATTAGCTGCACGCAGTGTACACGAAAGATTAGCCAAATAAAAAAAGGGGCGTTAAGCCCCTTTATTTTGCATATAAATTACGGTTTACCGCGACGAATTAAATGCATAATTAGAGAAACCACAAATAACACTAAGAAAATAATAAATAAAATTCTAGCAATTTCTGCTGAAGCAACAGCAATGCCAGTAAAACCAAATAAGCCAGCAATTAACGCTAATACTAAAAAAGTAAGCACCCAAGATAACATAACAACCTCCTAGTTAAAGTCACTCTCTGCTGTTTCTACTAAACACGACTAATACAATACCTGCTATAAAACACAGACCGCCTAAAATAGGAGGAAAGTAAATGGTTTTTTGGTTTTCAGCTGTTACCTGCACATCACCAATTTGCATCACTTTTTCACGTGTCGTATAAGTCACCCCTTGATACGCAAGCGTCACAATGCCTATAACAATTAAAATTAACCCTAATATCCTGATACCAGCCTTCATAACACCTCTCCTATTTTTATTAGCGAAAAATCAGTAAAACTAGCGCAATAATGAATAAGACAATGAATACAAAGAAGATGAATTTAGCAATGGTTGCGGAAGCTTGAGCGATGCCTGTAAAACCGAAAATGCCTGCTACGACGGAAATAAGAAGAAAAATAAGCACCCATTTCAACATGATACGTCCCTTATCAATAGAAGTGATTCATTCTAGCTTAGATCAATATCTAACCAATCTCAATAGGCTTATTAAATGATTAGAGGTTTAATGGGACCATCACCCGAGAAAATGATGCCAACTACCATGTCCTCTGCTTTAGCAATAAACTCGCTCACCCCCTTTAATGGACCCATGTTAGCAACACCTGCAACCGCAGCTTTATCTAACACATCCGCACCACTACTTTTTAATACTTTGACATTAGACACGCTACCATCAGGATGCAAGGTGAAGCCTATGATGGCACGTCCTTTCAAATTAAAATCCACAGCGACTTTGGGATAAACTAGATGCGCAGCGAGTGCTTTACCAATAATTTTAATTAAAGGCTTAGGCGGTGTATTTTTATCGCCTACTAAATGAATTGCTTCCGTTGTCTTATCAGCTTTAATTTGTTTTTCTGCCTTCGTAGATGAACCTGAATTTGATGCCATAGTCGGTTGCGAATTGGGCTTTTCAATTCCTAATGGTGATGATTTTTTTACAGAAGCAGATGTTGGTGTTTTAGTATTAGCATGCTGTGGTTGCGGCTCATTGTAAACATAGGCAGGCACCTCCATTGAAGGTGAGGGTTCGTATCTAACAGCAGGGAAAAAAACAACTGTCATACTAAAAAGTAACAATAAATGGATAAGAATAGACACCCATAATGGCGAATACTTAAGTAGCTTGCCTATGTTTTTACGCATGCACTTTATCCATTTCTTTCTAATTGTGTGCCATGCTTAAGTATGTAGTTTTGCACCGATTCTAATGCATCAGGCCCCACCATAAATTCACCTTGAAAAGGTCTATCCAGTGTAATGAGCAAAAAGAGTGTTGCTGAAGCCATGAGAGCAACAGAGATAACATTGATTAAATGCAAATAAAAATTCATCCCAAATAAAAAATTTATACCTATGATAAGCACGGTACCAATCAACATGACTATCCAAATTTCTGAGCTTAACTTTGCTTTACTCATTTTAATGCGTGCTTCACGTGCATCGTACAAATGACGAATTTCATCTAAAAGATTGGGAATAATAATTTTATCTTTTTCATTGCTCATATTATATTTAATTAATTCTTCATTTAATTTATCAATCAACATTTCACCTTCACTCGTAATGCTTTCTGCATTTTGCATTTGTACCCATTCTTTATTGATGACCACACCTAAATAATTTAACAATGTTTTTTGAAAATTGACGCGCGAATCTGTTTGCAACCAATGACTGCTTCTATAAAGATTGGCTACACCATTTGCCTCTTGCTGCACAGCATCTGCGGTGTAATTTAAATTATTGATTTGATAAAGCGCCATAAGACCTGCTAACACACCGTAGATAATACTAATCAAAGAGCTAGTGATGCCAATAGTCGCATTATCTTTATAACGCAATTTTAAAGGGACGTGACGTTTAATAAGAAGAATAGCAATAATAGAGAAGATAATAAAAATGATGCTTAACAAAGCAAACACCGTCACATCAGATAAGTGAAATAGAAATTCCAGCATGTTT
This sequence comes from Gammaproteobacteria bacterium, assembly GCA_014132615.1. Lineage (GTDB taxonomy): Bacteria > Pseudomonadota > Gammaproteobacteria > DSM-16500 > DSM-16500 > Aquicella. The sequence goes on along the minus strand of BMAH01000012.1, from coordinate 1,316 downwards.
TTTATCCTTTCGTGGTGATACACTACGCTCATTCCATTAAGTTGCGAGTTTCTTATGACGACAGACAAAACAACTATCAGCATTGTACCATGGAAGCACTATATAAAAATTACTGTCGAATCCCTCTTAGCTTTTTATGTCGCCACGTTTTGTGTAGGAATGTTTTTTATGCACGGTGGCAGGCATCATTATCTCTTAGCAACCTTACTAATCATACTTTATCTTTTTGTTATTGTTATTTGCTCAAAAAGGGTTTTAGAAAAGCTCTCTCTTCCTGCATTAATGCTGGTTATTCCTATTGCACCGTTAATTGCTTTAATAATTGTGGTTACCTTAATCCCTATTCTTGAATATTTTTAATTTGTCTAAATTATTTACAAACTATCATGGATGAATTATAATCTGCCCTGTTTTAGGGGGGATGATGGTTAAATATTTCATTTGTCTATTAGCTTTAATTACTCCACTCGCAGCTTACCCTGATACTGCTGCGGTATTTGCTGATGCTTATCCTGATACTATTTTAGCGGCTTCTAATGAAATGGTGGTTTGGCGTGATAAAACCGTCATGCTAATTACGAAAAACTCTCCTACCCTTGCAGACCAATTAAAAGATAAATACCGTAAAGGTGAATTTTTTACCCCACCTAACACCGATCCGGGGCGACAACGCTATCAACCGTTCTTTTTAAAAATGTATGGCAACACTCAATGGCAAGTAGAAAAATATTTAACAACTATTTACTGGATGCCTAAAGTATTTGGTAATGCCTTTCCACTTAGAGTAACAACCATTAATGGCGTAGATAAAAAGTTACAATGCGTCTCTGATGAGTTAGAAAATTTACCTGATTTTTATTATCCCTATTTAAGCAATCCCAGCACATTTACATGGCGTAACATTGCTAACAGCGATCACATCAGCACACATAGCTTTGGCATCGCTATAGACATCAATACCGATTATTCTCATTATTGGCAATGGGATTTAATGCATGAAGAAAAACCGGTAACAGAATCAACGCCCCTCACTTATCAAAACGAAATTCCATGGGAAATTGTCGCCATCTTTGAAAAATACGGTTTCATCTGGGGCGGCAAATGGCAACATTACGACACTATGCATTTTGAATATCGGCCGGAGTTATTGCAATAATCAGTGCTGACAATGAGTCAGCAGCAACTGTCGTCCTGAACACACACTCCTGTCAACCTTGTAGATGTTTAGTAATTCGATGACAGAAATCTGCGCTAGCGTATAGGATGACGTGCATTGCTCCCTCTCCCACCTGTTGTAGTAAAGAAGGACTCAGGTA
>BMAH01000011.1 GCA_014132615.1 Gammaproteobacteria bacterium | reverse complement strand
TGCCGCTACCAGTTAAACCATTTAAGTTGGTTATAGCAGTGTTAGTAATAGTTAGGGTATTACCACTATTTAATGTACCCACCCCGTTTAGGGTTAAATTGCTGCCGCCATTGATGTTGGCATTACCACCTAAAGTATAATTATTCGCTAAAGTTACATTAGTAGTCGCTTGTAAATTACCGCCATTTAAATTAAGACTACCGCTACCTAAAGCATTAGTAGCAACCGCAATTTGTAACGTACCGTTAGTTAATGTAGTAGTACCAGAGTAAGAACTGTTATTTGCACCAGCAATAGTTAATGCGCCGCTGCTGCTATTTAATGTTAACCCACCAGCCCCAGATAAATTACCATTTAAGGTAGTGTTACCTGTATTTGTAACGGTAAGCGCACCGGTTAACGTACCAGCATTGGAGAGTGTTATATTGTTACTACCACTGATAGTGCCACCCGATGCACCGACGGTGAAGCTGCTATTACCCAAAGTTGAGCCGCCGGCAATAATAGATTGTAACGTACCGCCATTAATAGTGAGAGCACCTGTACCCAGTGCATTAGTCGCATTATTGGCGCGCAATGTACCACCCGTTAAATTGGTGGCGCCAGAATAATTATTACTACCGGACATTACCAGGATGCCAGCACTTTGAGTGAGGGCGCCGGCCCCACTTACAGTTCCGCTTAAAGTCGTAGTGCCTGTATTACTAACAGTGAGCGTATTCCCATTATTTATAGTACCTAAACCGCTTAATGTAGCAGTTATGCCTGTTCCTGAGATAGTTGCATTGCCGCCAATGACATAATTATTTGCTAATGAAAAATTACTACCTGTTAAATTACCGCCGTTAAAATTAAAAGAGCTCGTACCTAACGCTGAGGTAGTAGTACCAAGATTAAGTGTGCCGCCTGAGAGAGTCGTAGTACCAGAATAGCTATTGTTATTTGAAAGATATAGCGTTCCTGCGGTTTGAGTGAGATTACCACCACCTGATAGTACGCCTAAAAAAGTATTAGCAGAATTGCTTATTGTTAATGTATTGCCTGTATTGAGTGTAATATTCCCACTTAATGATACACCTATCGAACCGCCAATAGTTGCATTACCGCCAACAGTAACATTGTTATTTAAAATGGTATTACTGTTACCTCTCAGTGTTCCCCCATTAAAATTAAATAGCCCTGTGCCTAAACCATTTGTTGCGCTATTAAAAGTAAGGGAGCCTGAGGTGAGGGTGGTAGTGCCCGAGTAACTACCTTTGTCACCAATCATGGTTAGTGTACCAGTACCAGAATTAATAACTAAATTACCCGATCCAGATAAACTGCTACCACTGAGTGTTACTATGCTTGAATTATTAACGGTCAATGTATTACCGTTATTAATAGTACCTGCACCACCTAAAGTAAAGGCTGCCGTTCCTCCTAAATTAACATTACCACCTACTGTCCAAATGTTATTGATGGAAAGAACAGCATTCGACTGCAATGTACCACCATTTAAATTTAACGCACCTGTGCCAAAAGCACTTGATGTATTAAATTGCAATATGCCATTTGTCAATGTGGTGATGCCTGAGTAAGCACTATTTGTACCAGCTAAGATTAATGTACCACCACTGCTATTTAAATTGAGAGCACCGGTACCTGCTAGTAAATTTCCATTTAACGTGGTGGTGCCTGTGTTAGTGACTGTAAGAGTATTGCCGCTACTTAGCGTGCCAGTACCACTAAAAGTTAGATTATTACCGCCGTTTATTGTTGTATTGCCACCTAGTGTAAAACTGCTATTGCCAAGTGTTGCAGCGAGCGAAGATCGTAAATTACCACCATTTAAATTAAGTACCCCTGTTCCTAAAGCATTTGTAGCGTTACCAGCAGTCAATGTACCTGCATTTAACGTCGTTGCGCCTGTGTATGTATTAGTTCTTGTAAGAGTCAACGTGCCTGAGCCACTTTTAGTTAAACCTGTGCTACCGCTAATAATCCCAGTAATACTGCTACTTGCATCGTCATTGTTAATAGTGAGTACATTATTACCTGTTACACCGCCTGTAATTGTTTGCGTTCCCGAACCAGAAGTTAAAGTGGAATTTGAAGAAACGTTAACAGCAGCGAGTGAAATATTATCATTTGATGTTGAAATATTGCCGCCCAAGGTGGTAGTGCCAGCAGTACTCGTTAAGCCACCATCAAAAGTAAATGCATCGCCGCCATTACCGAGTGTTACCCCGCCCGTATTTAAGAAGCTAACGGCATTAGTAA
>BMAH01000010.1 GCA_014132615.1 Gammaproteobacteria bacterium | reverse complement strand
GCAGGGTCTAACATTGGCGGCTTAGCAGGATCGTTTGGCCAAGGTGCTATCAGTAGTTCTTATAGCTTAGGCACAGTCACGGCGGGTGCAGGTAGCACAGGGGTGGGTGGATTGGTCGGTAGTTTTGGTAGTACTACAGGCACTATCAGTAACAGCTATAGCATGAGCCGGGTGGTTGCACCTACTGGCACCTCCGTAGGCGGATTAATAGGCAGCAATAGTCTCTCTTCTGTCGTTACCAATTCTTATAGCACAGGGGCTGTCGTTAGCACAGGTGGAACCAATGTGGGTGGATTAGTTGGTAATAATTCAGCGACCGTTACAAATAGCTTCTATGATACCGATACCTCAGGCATAACTCAGGCCATTGGCAGCAATACAGGCACTGCAACCAATGTTTTCTCCGGTTGTTTATCCGGCACTTGTACCAATGGCGGTACCGTTAACCTAAGCTCTCAAACTGCTATTGAAGCAGCTGGCTTCGCGTTTGGTTCTAGTTGGAGTATTGTGAGTGGCCAATCCTATCCTTATCTAACTGCCTTCTACTCATCCGCACCTAGAATTATTTCAGGCAACACAGCTGCCACATCCGGCTCTACGGTGAATTTAGCTACCAATGGCAGCTTACTCACCACCGGTCTAACTGCGGCTAATGGCTCTTACTACTTCTTACGCGGAAACAATCTCATTAGCGGCAATCAAAATATTGCCGATGGCACTGCCATGTTATTATATTTATCCGGTGCAACGTTAGGTAATGCCGTTGTGATTGCACCTAGCAGTAATGGCAGCATCTCCGGCTTAAATATCACGGCTAATACCATTCAATTAGGCGGCAGTACAGCAAGCTCTATTAGCAACACCGATTTAGCTACCGCTAAAGGCGCTTTGAGTTCTACTGATATTTTATATTCTTTATCCGGTAATAATTTAACATTAGGCAATGCGACAAATACTACTGCTCATTTACTTTCTTCTGCTAATACCACCTACACTATTAACGGCACAATTGCGCCTACTAGCGGCGGCTCCGGCAACTTAACGTTTAACGGCCCTACCACCATTAACACCACCAGCATTACTAGTAATGGTACACAAAGTTACAATGGCGCTGTGACATTAAGTGCCAATGCAGCACTAAACAGCAGCAATAATGCCATTACCTTTGGTAGCACGTTAACAGGTGCAAGCAATACACTCTCTTTACAAGATGCGAGCTCCACAGGCGGCGTTACCTTTAATGGCAATGTGTCATTATTAGGACTCACTACGTTTGCAGGCAATTATGCTGTCATTTTAAATGGTGGTACTAACACCATTACTAATGCCGTTAGCTTCTTAAATACGGGCGGGGTAACACTCGGTAATGGCGG
>BMAH01000009.1 GCA_014132615.1 Gammaproteobacteria bacterium | reverse complement strand
AGGTGGCCGTACGGTCGGTGCTGGTGTCGTTGCTAAAGTAATTGAGTAAATAAATCATGGCAATAGGAAGAAAAAGTCAAAGAATACGCATTCGGTTAAAGTCGTTTGACCACCGATTAATAGATAAATCAACGAGAGAAATCGTTGAAACCGCAAAGAGAACTGGTGCACAAGTGCGCGGACCAATTCCATTGCCAACACGTCTAGAACGCTATACGGTTTGTATTGCACCTAATGGCGATAAAGATGCGAGAGATCAATATGAGTTAAGAACTCATAAGCGAGTAGTCGATATTAATCGTCCAACCGATAAAACTATCGACGCACTTATGAAGCTTGATCTTGCTGCAGGTGTAGATGTGCAAATTAGTGTAGATGCAGAAGACTAATCAGGTTGCCTCGGGTTGGTAAATAACCCGAGGCTATCCAAGAAAAGTTATCTTTTTCTTGTAATTTAGATAATGCCTAGGTGAGGCGATAAAAATGACAATAGGTTTGTTAGGAAAGAAATGTGGTATGACTCGAGTGTTTACTGAAGACGGGGCAGCTATTCCTGTTACAGTGATTGAAGTTTTACCTAATCGAGTTACCCAAGTTAAAACATTAGAAAATGATGGCTATGAAGCTATTCAAGTGACTGTGGGTCAACGTAAACGTAATCGCGTAAATAAACCTACTGCAGGTCATTATGCGAAAGCAGGCGTTGAGCCAGGTGAATGTCTTTATGAATTCCGCACGGAAGATGAAAAAGGCGGTGCTGAAGGTGGTTTTGCAGTTGGTGCTGAATTAACTGTAGAGCGTTTTTCTGAAGGCCAGTTTGTTGATGTAACAGGTACGACAAAAGGTAAAGGTTTTGCCGGTACCATTAAACGTCATCATTTCCGTGGCCAAGATAATTCTCACGGTAACTCTTTATCGCATAGAAAACCAGGTTCTATTGGACAACGTCAATCGCCAGGTAAAGTATTTAAAGGTAAGAAAATGTCTGGCCATTTAGGTGACGTACAAAGAACTATTTTATCTCAGCCAATCGTTAAGATTGATGCGGCGCGTAATTTAGTATTAGTAAGAGGCGCAGTACCAGGTGCTATCAGCTCATTGGTTGTTATTCGCCCTGCAGTAAAGAAGAGTGCATAGGAGAGGGCAATGGAATTAAAAATATCAAATTCCCGTAAAAAATTAGAATTAGCTGACGATGTATTTGGCTGTGATTTCAATGAATCATTAATTCACCAAATCGTAACTGCTTATATGGCAGGTGCGCGTGCGGGTACTAAAGCGCAAAAAACCCGTGCTGAAGTAAGTGGTGGTGGTGCTAAACCTTTCCGTCAAAAAGGAACAGGTCGTGCACGTGCTGGTACTATCCGCAGCCCATTATGGCGTAAAGGTGGTATTGTTTTCGCTGCTAAACCACGCTCATTTAAGCAAAAAGTAAATAAGAAAATGTATAAAGGCGCATTGCGCTCTATTTTTTCTGAACTAATTCGTCAAGACAGATTGATGGTAGTAGACAGCTTTTTAGTTGATGCACCCAAAACAAAAGCGTTGGTTGCTAAATTAAATGACATGAAAATTGAAGGTCATACATTGATTGTTTCAGATAATGTAGATGAAAACTTATACTTGGCTGCACGTAACTTATTCCGTGTGGAAATAAGAGATGCTTCAACTTCTGCAGCTGATCCGGTTGCTTTAGTAAGAGCAGATAAAGTTATTGTGACAGAAGCTGCAATGAAAGAAATCGAGGGGTTGCTTAAATGAACCAGGAACGCCTGTTACAAATTATTTTAACACCACATATCTCTGAAAAGGCTACCGTTGCAGCTGATAAGCAAAATGTGTATGTATTTCAGGTGGTTGAAAGTGCAAGTAAACCAGAAATTAAAGACGCGGTAGAGTTTTTATTTAACACAAAAGTGAAAGCAGTAAGAGTGGTCAACGTAAGACCTAAGAAAAAACTCTTTCGCGGTGTTAAGGGCGAGAGAAAAGGGTGGAAAAAAGCATATGTTACCCTCCAATCTGATCAAAAGCTCGATATCGTAGGGGCACACTAATATAAATAATTGTAATTAATAGTGTGTCTGGCTGTTTCCATTATCCTTGTTTCTCTTTATAATGGGCGCCATTTTAAAAATAACGGCTTTGTTTTTTTTGTAAAAAAATAGATTTATATTGAGGATAATATGGCAATTGTTAAGCTCTCACCAACATCGCCAGGACAACGGTTCGTAATCAAAGTTGTCAATAAAGACTTACATAAAGGCGAGCCTTATGCGCCGCTAGTGGTAAAAAAGTCGAAAACAGGCGGTAGAAATAATCAAGGTAGAATCACCTGCAGGCATATTGGTGGTGGTCATAAACAGAAGTATCGTATTGTTGACTTTAAGCGTAACAAAGATGGTGTTCCTGCTAAAGTTGAAAGATTAGAATACGATCCAAACCGCAGCGCTTTTATTGCCCTCTTGTTATACGCAGATGGTGAGAGACGCTATATTATTGCTCCTCAAGGCGTTAAGGCTGGTGATGAAGTTGTTTCAGGCAGAGAGTCACCTATTAAGCCAGGTAATTGCTTACCTCTAGCAAATATACCAGTGGGTTCTACAGTACATTGTATAGAAATGCAGCCAAACGGCGGAGCTAAAATCGCCCGTAGCGCAGGTGCTTCAGTACAGTTGATCGCTAGAGAAGGTATTTACGCGACTTTGCGTATGCGATCCGGTGAAATGCGTAAAGTATTATCTGAGTGTCGTGCTGTTATTGGCGAAGTCAGTAATTCCGAACATAGCTTACGTTCATTAGGAAAGGCAGGTGCTAAGCGTCGTCGTGGTATTCGTCCTACCGTTAGAGGAACCGCGATGAACCCTATAGACCATCCACACGGTGGTGGTGAAGGTAGAACTAAAGGTGGTCGTCATCCAGTAAGCCCATGGGGTGTGCCAACTAAAGGTTATAAGACACGCAGAAACAAGCGTACAGCTAAGTTTATAGAGAAAGTAAAAAGTAAATAATAGACATCATATTTAGTAGAGGTGCCGACGTGCCACGTTCAATTAAAAAAGGACCATTTGTAGATAGCCATTTGATGAAAAAGGTTGATAAGGCCGTTGCAACAAATGATAAGAGGCCAATTAAAACTTGGTCCAGACGGTCAATGGTAGTTCCAGAAATGGTTGGTTTAACTATTGCAGTGCATAACGGTAGATTACACGTGCCAGTTTATGTCACTGAAAATATGGTTGGCTATAAGCTTGGTGAATTTGCTGCAACACGCACTTTCCGCGGGCATTCTGGTGATAGAAAAGTAAAAGATGATTCCAAGGCATCCGAATAAGCCTAACTGACGAGAGTATAGAGGATTCAAGAATGGAAGTTGCAGCAAAACTTAAATTTGCAAGATTGTCACCTCAAAAGTGTCGTCTTGTATGCGATCAAATACGAGGTCTTCCTATAGATCGCGCCATTGATATTTTAAAGTTCAGTCCGAGAAGAGCGGCGGCTGTCCTAAAGAAAGTATTAGACTCAGCTATTGCTAACGCAGAGCATAACCATGGTGCCGACATTGACGAGTTAAAAGTGGCTCAAGTGTTTGCAGACCAAGGTCCAACTTATAAGCGTATGCAGGCTAGAGCAAAGGGACGTGGAACGCGGTTATTAAAACCTACTTGTCATATCACTGTCATTTTATCGGATGAGAGGAGTAAGAGTTAATGGGTCAAAAAGTTAATCCAGTCGGTATACGTTTAGGTATTGTAAAAGACTGGTCGTCTAGATGGTACGCATCGGCGAAAGAATATTCCGATACATTATGCGCTGATTTACAAGTAAGAGAATATTTGCGTAAGAAGCTTGCACAAGCTGGTATTAGTCGAATTCAAATTGATAGACCTGCTCGCAATGCAAGAGTAACGGTTCATACAGCTCGTCCTGGTGTCATTATCGGTAAGAGCGGTAAAGAAGTTGAAGTTTTACGTGATGAAGTTAGTAAAATTGTGAATGTTCCTGTTCACGTCAGTATTGAAGAAGTTAGAAAGCCTGAATTAGATGCAAAATTAGTTGCTGAATCAGTAGCTCAGCAATTAGAGCGTCGTATTATGTTCCGTCGCGCTATGAAACGTGCTGTGACAACGGCGTTAAGAGCGGGTGCATTAGGTATCAAAATTAGTGTAAGTGGTCGCTTAGGTGGATCAGAAATTGCTAGAACCGAATGGTATCGTGAAGGTCGCGTGCCTCTACAAACCTTCCGTGCTGATATTGATTACGCGCTTGCTGAAGCCTTCACCACTTATGGTGTCATAGGCGTAAAAGTGTGGATTTTCAAAGGCGAGGTTTTGGGTGATAAAGCTACGCAACAAGGTGAAACCACAGAAAAAACGGGTAAGCAGGAGAAGTAGTCCATGTTGCAACCAAAACGTACTAAATATCGAAAACAGTTTAAAGGTAGAAACCGCGGTATTGCCACCCGTGGTGCAAAAGTGAGTTTCGGCGAATTTGGTTTAAAAACAGTAGAGCATGGTCGTATCACAGCTAGACAAATTGAAGCGGCAAGACGTGCAATGTCTCGTCACATCAAAAGAGGCGGTAAAGTTTGGATACGTATTTTCCCAGACAAGCCTATTACTAAGAAACCATTAGAAGTTAGACAGGGTTCAGGTAAGGGTAACGTTGAATATTGGGTAGCTCTCGTTCAACCAGGCAGAGTGATGTTTGAAATTGAAGGTGTGCCTGAAGATTTAGCACGCGAAGCATTAGGCTTAGCAGCGGCTAAATTGCCAGTTAAAACTATATTTGTAGCGCGGACGATAATGTAATGAAAGCGACTGAATTACGAAACAAAAGCGTAGATGAATTAACTAAAGAATTATTAGCTCTTTTAAAAGAGCAATTTAATTTAAGAATGCAACGCGGTACTGGTCAATCAGCCAAGTCGCACTTATTTAAAAAAGTAAAAGCATCTATTGCACGCATTAAAACAATTCTTAAAGAGAAAGGTTCTAACGTATGACTGAGCAAGCAATAAACCAAGCAGATAAAACGCAACGTACCGTTGTTGCTAAAGTCATTAGCAATAAAATGAATAAAACGATTGTGGTGCAAGTTGAACGTAAAGTGAAACATCCTTTATATGACAAGTACATACGTCGTTTTTCTAAAATGTATGTTCATGATGAAGATAACACTTGCAAAGTGGGTGATGTCGTCGTTATCCAACAAACTCGTCCTTTATCTAAGACTAAGCGTTGGAAATTAGTTGAAATTCTTAATAAAGAAGATCAGCAATAAAAATTATAAAATTTGCTAGAAGTTATTAATAATCAAGCAAAAATAGCATAAAGATGTTCTATTAAGCTTTTATTTTTAATTAAACATGATAATATGGCGGGCTCAAAAGCTCGTGAAACAGTGAAGTTGGAGTAAAGCATGATTCAAATGCAATCAGAACTCGATGTGGCTGATAACAGCGGTGCGCGTCGTGTCATGTGTATCAAAGTGTTAGGTGGCACCAGACGCCGTTATGCCGGTATTGGGGATATTATTAAGGTTTCCATTAAGGAAGCGATACCCCGCGGTAAGGTCAAGAAGGGTGACGTCTATTTCGCTGTTATAGTGAGAACTAAAAAGGGTGTTAGAAGACCAGATGGTTCTGCTATCCGTTTTGATGGAAATGCTGTCGTATTACTAAATGCACAGTTCCAACCTATTGGCACTCGAGTTTTTGGTCCTATCACCAGAGAATTACGTGGTGAAAACTTTATGAAAATTATATCGTTAGCCCCAGAAGTTATCTAATAGGGTAGATGAAGAGAAAACGATTATGAAAAAGATTAGAAAAGGTGATGAAGTAATTGTCATCACAGGTAAAGACAAAGGTAAAAAAGGTAAAGTACTCGCTATGTTAGATGGCGGCCAAAAAGTACTGGTAGAAGGCATTAATATAGTTAAAAAATGTGTTAAGCCAAATCCAAATGCAGGTGTGCAAGGGGGTATTATCCCTAAAGAAATGCCTATGCAAAGTTCTAATATCATGTTACTCGATCCTGCAACGGGTAAAGGAAGTAAAGTAGGTATTCGTAAAAATGCGGATGGCTTGTCTGAGCGTTTTTATAAAGCCAGCGGCCAACTTGTTGAAGCTGTTAAAGGTTAAGGTGTTGCCATGCCAAGGTTGCTCGAATTTTATAGAAAAGAAATAGTGCCAAAATTAAAGAAAGATTTTAATTACTCATCAGTAATGCAAGTGCCGCATATTGAAAAAATTACAATTAATATGGGTGTAGGTGAAGCTGCTGCTGATAAAAAAGTATTGATGAATGCGATTGCTGAACTTGAAAAAATTACAGGTCAAAAAGCAGTTGCTACACTTGCGCGTAAATCAATAGCCGGTTTTAAAATTCGAGAAGGTTGGCCTATTGGCTGTAAGGTGACATTAAGAAGTGCAAAAATGTACGAATTTTTAGATCGCCTAATTACTATTGCATTACCGCGCGTAAGAGACTTCCGTGGTGTTAGTGGTCGTTCATTCGATGGTCGTGGTAATTATAGCTTAGGTTTAAAAGAGCAAATCGTATTCCCAGAAATTGAATATGACAAAATTGATGCCTTGCGCGGTATGGATATCACTATTACTACCTCTGCAAGAACAAACAAAGAGGCGTTTGCACTATTGCAAGCATTTAACTTCCCCTTTAGAGAGAAAGAAGTGAATTAAAATATGGCGAAGAAATCAGTAAGAAACCGTAATAAAAGGCGCGTCAAACTTGTAGAACGTTTTCGTGAAAAACGCGATGCATTGCGTGCTGCTTGTAGCGATATTAATTTAACTGCTGAAGAACGCCACGAAGCTGCATTGAAATTGCAAGCTCTTCCTCGTAATTCCAGTCGTTCACGTGTTAGAAATCGTTGCAAACTTTGTGGTAGACCACGCGCTTACAATCGCTTAACCGGTTTATGCAGGTTGCATATGCGACTAGCTACAATTAATGGTATGGTTCCCGGAATGCATAAAGCAAGTTGGTAATCTACTGAATTATGATGAAGCAGAAATTAGAGGTGTTTTAAGATGTCAATGCAAGACCCAGTTGCAGATATGCTAACCCGCATTAGAAATGCGCAAGCGATGGGAATCCAAACGGTTCGCTCGCCTTATTCAAATTTAAAAAGTGAAATCTTAAGAGTATTAAAAGAAGAAGGTTTCATTCAAGATTTTGAAGTCGTTGCCAATGGCAATAAAAAAGATTTACAAGTGTCCTTGAAGTATTATGGTGGACTTCCTGTTATTGCGAAAATTGACAGAGTCAGTCGCCCTGCATTACGCGTATACCGTGGTTATGATGAGATCCCCGTTGTTCTTGGCGGCTCAGGTATTGCGATTGTATCTACTCCTCAAGGAGTAATGTCTGATAAAACTGCGCGCGCTAAGAAAGTGGGCGGCGAAGTATTGTGCACAGTTGAATAAGAGGGGTAGTTCATGTCATCAGCAGAAGCAACGTCAAGAATCGGTAGAAAGCCGGTCGTAATTCCCTCTGGCGTAGAAGTTAAATTACAAGATCAAAAGCTTTCGGTGAAGGGACCTAAAGGTAATTTGTCAATCAACATTCATCCTTTCATTAATTTAATTATTGAAAAAGATCAAATTAAAGTTGAGACAGATAAAGAAGCTAGAAAAAATATTACCGGTGCGAGTAAAAAATTATATCGCTCTATTGCAGGTACTGAACGCGCTAACATTCATAATCTTGTTCACGGTGTGACCCAAGGTTTTGAAAGAAAATTAGTCTTAGTAGGTGTTGGTTATCGTGCTCAATCAAAAGGTAAAATTTTATCTTTGAGCTTAGGTTTCTCCCATCCAACTGATTATTCAGTTCCTGAAGGTGTCATTATTGAAACACCAACACAAACTGAAATTATTGTGAAAGGTGTAAATAAAGAATTAGTAGGTTTAGTAGCCGCTCAAATACGCCGTATTCGCGGTCCAGAGCCTTATAAGGGTAAAGGCGTACGCTACGCAAATGAAGTCATTGAATTGAAAGAAACAAAGAAAAAGTAACCAATTAGGGTGAATAGTAAATGAATAAGCGATCAGCAAGATTACGTAGAGCTAAACGTACACGACTTAAGATTCGTGAGCTAGAAGCCATACGTTTAAGCATACATAAAACACCTAAACATATGTATGCACAAATTACAACGTCAGATGGTGCCAAAACACTAGTATGCGCTTCAACTTTAGATAAAGAGTTAAGAAAGACCATTAAGTACTCTGGTAACAAAGAAGCAGCAAAAGAAGTAGGCAAATTAATTGCTCAACGTGCTATTGAAGCTGGTATTCGTGAAGTAGCATTTGACCGTTCTGGCTTTATATTCCACGGCCGCATCAAAGCATTAGCTGATGCTGCACGTGAAGGTGGACTGGAATTCTAGCAACATCTATTTAAATGATATCTTCTAAGGTTAATAACGATATGGCTAAAGCACAAAATATAGTTAGTGATGGCATAGTGGAAAGATTAGTGGAAGTTTCACGCCATGCAAAAGTCGTTAAAGGCGGTAAAATTTTCAGCTTCGCTGCTGTTACTGTCGTTGGTGATGGTAGTGGACGCATTGGTATTGGTAGAGGTAAAGCGCGTGAAGTGCCAGTAGCTATCCAAAAATCATTAGAAAATGCGCGTAAGAACATGCGTCATGTGGTTCTTAAAAACGATACTTTACATCATCAAGTTGTTGGTAAGCACGGTGCAACCCGCGTGTTTATGAAGCCAGCCTCAGAAGGTACCGGTATTATTGCTGGTGGCGCGATGCGTGCTGTATTTGAAGTGTTGGGTATTAAAAATGTACTCGCAAAAATTGGTGGATCAACCAATCCTGTGAATGTTGTTAGAGCCACATTGAAAGCACTAAGCAGCATTACACCACCTGAAGCAATGGCTGCTAAACGCGGTAAATCACTTGATGAATTACTGGGTAAAGATAAAGATTCAGGTTCTGAAGCGGCGTAAGTTAAAAATTTATAGAGGAATGTAAGATGCATCTTAATTCATTGCATCCAGCCCCAGGCTCTAAGACAAAGTCTAAGCGTTTAGGCCGTGGCATAGGTTCGGGCAAAGGTAAAACATGCGGACGTGGCCATAAGGGTCAGAAAGCAAGAGCGGGCGGTTATCACAAGGTTGGCTTCGAAGGCGGTCAAATGCCATTACAAAGACGTATTCCTAAGTCTGGTTTTTGCTCACGTCAGTCTTTAGTGCGTGAAGAAATCTATTTATCTGACTTAAATCGTTTAGAAGCAGATTCCATTGACCTTAGCACTTTAATTGAAGCTGGCATTGTTAGAGCAAGCACCAAAGATGTAAAAATTATTGGTTCAGGCGAATTAACAAGAGCAGTCACCATCAAAGGTATTTCAGTATCAGCTGGTGCAAAAAGAGCTATTGAAGAAGCCAAAGGAAAAGTCGAGGCGTAAATGACAGGCAATCGTCAGGGTTTAAATCTTAAATCCAATGGATTTAGCGATCTTAAGTACAGGTTATTATTTGTTTTATTAGCTATTGTTGTATTTCGTATAGGTTCATATATACCTGTACCAGGCTTAAACCCCTTACGTTTGCAAGAACTATTTAATGGCCAGCAAAATAATATTGTTGGCTTATTTAATATGTTTTCGGGTGGTGCGTTAATGCGATTTAGTATTTTCGCGTTAGGTATTATGCCTTATATTTCTGCTTCTATTATCATACAGTTATTAACCGTTTTAACACCTAGCTTGTCTGAATTGCGTAAAGAGGGTGAGGCGGGTCAACGTAAAATTAATAAATACACTCGCTATGGAACATTGGTATTAGCCACTTTTCAAGCGATAGGTATTTCTAAAATGTTAGTCGTAAACCATGTTGCTATAGCACCTGGTTTTGCTTTTTATTTTATGACGGCATTGACATTAGTAACCGGCACCATGTTTCTTATGTGGCTAGGTGAACAAGTGACTGAACGTGGTATAGGCAATGGTATTTCTTTAATTATTTTTGCTGGTATCGTAGCAGGTCTACCTGCTGCTTTAGGCCGAACTCTTGAGCAAGTTAGGGAAGGTCAGCTTCAAGTCATTGTTTTATTGTTAGTTGCTGTTGCAGTCGTTGGCGTAGTTGCTTTTGTAGTATTTGTGGAGCGTGCTCAGCGCCGCATTCCCATCCATTATGCAAGACGTATGCAAGGTGGTAAGGTTTATTCAGCTCAAAGTACGCATTTGCCTCTAAAAATCAATATGGCAGGCGTTATTCCACCGATTTTTGCTTCAAGTCTTATCCTGTTTCCTGCTACACTAGCGCAGTGGTTTGGCAATGCAAAATCACTTAGCTGGTTAAGCACACTCAGCGTCTCATTACAGCAAGGTCAACCTTTACATATGCTGTTATTTGGGGCTGGTATTATATTTTTCTGCTTTTTTTACACCGCTTTGGTATTTAATCCCAAAGAAACAGCGGATAATTTAAAAAAATCAGGTGCGTTTATTCCCGGTATACGACCCGGTGAGCAAACTGCTAATTATGTAGATACCGTCATGACGAGATTGACATTGACAGGCGCTCTTTACATTACTTTAGTTTGTTTGTTACCTGAGTTTTTAATTTTGGCATGGAATGTACCCTTTTATTTTGGCGGCACTTCTTTGTTAATTATAGTCGTCGTAGTAATGGACTTTATGGCTCAAGTTCAAGCTCATATTATGTCGTATCAATATGAGTCATTATTAAAGAAAACTAGTTTACGCGGTGGCGGCCTCAGCTCATCTCGTTGATTTTGATATTGATGTTAGATTTGAATGTTGGAGTGAAACATGAAGGTTAATGCGTCAGTTAAAAAAATATGCCGTAATTGCAAGGTAATTCGTAGGAAAAATACCGTTAGAATTATCTGCAAAGAGAAACGTCATAAGCAAAAGCAAGGTTGATTTTTTTCGAATTGAATATTAAACTCATGCGCTTTTTGTATGATTGTTTAGTTGTAAAGTTAGGAGTGATTGAATGGCTGCCCGTATTGCAGGCGTTATAATACCGATGCAAAAGCATGTTGTGATTGGCCTTACTGCTATTTATGGTGTAGGAAGAAAGCGTGCTCAGGTAATTTGTGATTCAGCAAAAGTAGAACCGACTAAAAAAGTCAAAGACTTAACAGAAGCTGAATTAGACAGTTTGCGCGGTGAAATCAGTAAGTTAAGAGTCGAAGGCGATTTACGTCGTGATTTGGCTATGAGCATTAAAAGATTAATCGAAATTGGCACTACCCGTGGTATGCGACATAAACGCGGCTTGCCAGTTAGGGGACAACGAACCCGAACCAATGCTAGAACCCGTAAAGGCAAAAGAACTAAAAGGTAGTGTATAGAATGGCAAATGCACCAGAAAATATAGTAACAAAATCCACTTTACCAGCAGGCGCTGCTGAAGGTGATAGCGAAACGGGTGATTCTGGCAAATCAGGATCAACGGGTAAGTCAGGCGCTGCTGCTCCTAAAGCATCTGCTCCAGCGAGTGCTAAATCACGTAAGAAAATTAAACGCCAGATTAGCGATGGTATAGCCCACGTCTATTCTTCATTTAATAACACCATCGTTACGATTACTGATGTTCAAGGTAATACCGTAGCCTGGACTAGCGCAGCAAATTGCGGCTACCGTGGTTCACGTAAATCTACCCCTTATGCTGCTGGTGAAGCTGCACAAAAAGCGGGCCAAGCAGTCGTTGATAACTTCGGCATGAAAAATGTCCAAGTTAGAGTAAAAGGCCCTGGCCCTGGTCGAGAATCTGCGATTCGTGCTCTGCATTCCGTAGGTTTAAAAATAGTTTCAATTACAGATGTAACAGGCATTCCTTTCAATGGTTGCCGCGCTCCCAAGAAACGCCGAGTGTAACAGGAGATAATGAATGGCACGTTATTTAGGTCCTCGCTGCAAACTTTCCCGTAGGGAAAGAATGGATCTTTCACTAACTAGTGGTGTAAGACCCTTAGATTCAAAATGTAAATTAGATACAGCTCCTGGTCAGCATGGAGCAAGACGTGGTCGTGAAACTAACCATGGCGTACAATTAAGAGAAAAACAAAAAGTACGTCGTATATACGGTATTTTAGAACGTCAATTTGAAAACTATTTTAAGAAAGCAACTCGTCTTAAAGGTTCTACTGGCGAAAATTTATTGAAATTGCTTGAAAGACGTTTAGACAATGTAGTGTATAGAATGGGTTTCGGTTCTACTCGTGCTGAAGCTAGACAGTTAGTCAGCCATTGTGCAGTATTAGTAAATGGAAAAGCGGTTAATATTCCTTCTTACTTACTTTCACCTGGTGACATTGTCAGCATCCGTGAAGGCGCTAGAACGCAATTAAGAATTCAATCAGCATTAACTTTGTCACAAGCAAGACCTAGTTGTGATTGGTTAGACGTAGATGCATCTGCCTACTCTGGTACCTTTAAAAATGCACCAGATAGAGATCGTTTACCACCTGATATTAATGAACAGTTAATTGTTGAGCTTTACTCTAAATAGTCACTTCTGGGATAGAGAGGTTGTTACATGCAAAATAATCCATTTGATTTTTTAACACCTCGTGAAATTGCTGTCGAAACGATTTCGCCATTTCATGCCAAGATTACCTTGGAGCCGTTAGAACGTGGCTTTGGGCATACATTAGGAAATACATTACGCCGCATTTTGCTATCTTCAATGCCTGGCGCTGCGATTGTGGAAGCTAAAATCGATGGCGTATTGCATGAATATAGTGCTATCCCTGGCGTGCAAGAAGATGTAGTTGAAATTCTTCTAAACTTGAAAGGTGTGGCAATACGTTTACACGGCAGACAAGATGTTACCCTGAAATTAAATAAGAAAGGCCCCGGCCCTGTAACCGCAGGTGATATTGAACCTGAACACGATGTGGAAATTGTAAATCCTAACCACGTGATTGCTCACTTAAATGAGAGTGGTTCCTTGAGCATGATGCTTAAAGTCATGCTAGGCCGTGGTTACCAGCCAGCTGTTGTTCATACCCGTAAATCAGAAGGCAAAGCCACCATAGGTGCATTACACTTAGATGCTAGCTTTAGCCCTGTTAAGCGCGTTGCTTACAGCGTGGAAAATGCTCGTGTAGAACAACGTACTGACTTAGATAAGTTAGTTATTGATTTAGAAACGAATGGTACAGTTGATCCTGAAGAAGCGATTAGACGCTCGGCGACTATCCTTCAACAACAATTAGCCGCATTCGTTGATTTACAATCTGCACCTATGGTGCAAGAAAAGTTATCTCGTGAAGATGCCGTTAATCCTATCTACTATCGCCCAGTCGATGATTTGGAATTAACCGTAAGATCAGCAAACTGCTTAAAAGCTGAAAACATATTCTTCATTGGTGACTTGGTTCAACGTACTGAAGCTGATTTGCTAAAAACACCTAATCTAGGTAAAAAGTCGTTAACCGAAATTAAAAATGTTCTCGCAACTCATGGTTTAGGTTTAGGTACTAAAATCGATGGTTGGCGTACACCGTCTTCCAATCATGAAAAAAGCGAAAGTAACTAATTAAGATTTTATAAAAGGGTTTATAGTCATGCGTCATGGTAATAGTGGTAGAGCATTAAGCCGAAATAGCAGTCATCGCAAAGCGATGTTCAGAAATATGATGGTTTCTTTGCTACGTCATGAATTAATCAAAACAACTTTACCTAAGGCTAAAGAATTGCGCCGCTTTATTGAGCCAATGATTACCTTAGCAAAAGAAGATAATTTACACGGCCGTCGCTTAGCCTATGATAGATTACGCGATAGAGAAATCGTGCAAAAATTATTTGCCGAATTAGGCCCATTCTTCAAGTCCCGCCCAGGCGGCTACTTACGCATTCTAAAATGCGGTTACCGTAACGGCGACAATGCGCCTATGGCTATTGTTGAATTAGTAGGCAGACGCGAGCAAGGCGAAGCGGCTTAAAGATAATAAATCCAAACTAAGGCCAAGCTATTGCTTGGCCTTTTTATTAAAACTATTGTTTAAGAGGTGAAAGAGTCTTTAGAATTTAGCAACAATGCTTTGTAAGTTTCCCCCCAGTACAAAACGTTTAGAGGTAAAACCCAAATTAAGCCTATGCCTAGAGGGATGAGGGCTATTAAAAAAAGCAAAAACTGAATGATAAATAGGCCAATAAGCTTTCCTACCTGACCTTTTGTTATTTCTGCAGAAAGGTTTAACGCTTTAAAAGCATTTACCCTCTCTTGAATTATAATGACACCCGCCATGGAATAACGGCACAAGCCATAGAGAATGGGAATAAGAGAAAATAATCCTAGCCAAAGATTGATATAAATCGAAAAAAGAAATAAACCTAGCGGTATAACAACGAGCATATAGCCTAATAATAATTGATTTAAAAGTATTTTTACTCGAAAGACGGTAAATAAGTTCCTATAAGAAATAGGCAAATCAAAAGCGCGTCTTACCCCTATATAAGCAATTCCAAGCATCCATAAACTTTCCAGAATGGAAGACAAAATTTCTGCTATAAGCTTACCTAAGCCTGATATATGGAGTGGAGAAACATATTGAGCTAATTCAAAGGGGAGTATCAGTAATAAGCATAAAGCATAAGCGGCTAAGATAGATCTTTTTGCCCCTTTTAATTTGCTGGCTGCTAATCCTAGGGTTTTCCAAACTGAAAACGGTATAGTCGTTGTGGTCATAAATTAATCAAATTTGATTATAGGTGAGCAAAATGATAACATTTGCTACCATAATGATCAATATTGGAATAGGGGTGCGGGCTGTGTTTAATCAGTGTAAACGGGGGTCTTATTACGGCTATTCGTTGGCTATTTTCTTGAGCATTCTGTTTATCTCTGCGGGAACGCTAAAAGTAGTAAATTTGTTAAAGCCAACATCCAATTTAATTAAACAATCCAAACAATTAGCGATTGAAAGCCTTAATTTGCAATCAGTGCTTGGAACGCCTATTAAGCCAGAATATTGGATTTCTCAGTCTAATTTTAATAATAGTGATGAATGGGCTTACTCCTTTAAGGTGACTGGGCCAAATGGCGAAGCAATAATAAACGTAATAGCTTATCGAGAAAATGATGACATTTGGCAAATCGATTCTGAATCCACTAAAGATGCTTATACGACAAATGGGAAGCGCTATTACATTCTGATTAAAGATTCCGGTAAGCAAGTGTTTGTTAATATCCCTAAAGATAAGGTGATGAATATACCCTACAAGCCCGTTTCTTTTTTAAGCAATATTTATTATTTTTTTAGTGCTTTCTCTCAAGAAGACCGTAACAAAGTAAAATGGCTTAAAAAAGCAGTGCGAGCAGGTAATATTGAAGCTGCTAATAATTTGGCAGCCTTTTACGATGATGGTAGAGGCGTATTGCAAAGCCAAGCTAAAGCAGTGGCGTTATGGAAAGAAAGCGCAGAGGGGGGCGACTACTACGCTATGTATAATTTAGGATTACATTATCGCACCCATTCTTCACCAAATTATATTGAAGCTCTTAAATGGTACAAGTTGTCGATAAAAACCTCTCCTAATGCTTGTTCCTTTAATGATTTGGCATTGCTGTATGCAAAAGGATTAGGTGTTAAGCAGGATAAACATAAGGCAACTAGTTTATTTATCGATGCGGCAAATGCGTTATTAACAGATGATTTTTATGATGAAATCTCAGAAAGATTAGGTGGTGCACGTGTTGAGGTTAATAAAGAGCAAGCAATTCAAGCTTTTGTTGATTATCAATATGCGCTATATATTTATAATACACCTATAAAATTAGAGGAAACGGTCCCCCTAGAAGCTGCAGAAATCGCAAAAAGTATGTCAGAAACAATAACAAGCCGTTGTTGGAATTAGCAGGTGGTTCATCAAATTAGTTGCGGCCCAAGGGTTTATTAAATATAATCCCTGCTCTTTGTAAATCCGTGAATAAATGGAAGCGTTGGAGTGTCTTCAATGTACGCAGTGATTTTAAGTGGTGGTAAACAATACCGTGTTCAAAAGGGCGATACCCTTAAGTTAGAAACCTTACCTGAAGAGGTAGGTTCAACGGTTAAATTTGAAAAGATTTTAATGGTAGGTGAAGGTGAAACTGTAAAAGTAGGTGCTCCTTACCTCAATAATTGCACCGTATCTGGCACCGTTCTTTCCCAAGGTCGCCATAAAAAGATTCATATTATTAAGTTTCGTCGTCGTAAACACCATGAAAAATGGCAAGGTCACAGACAAAACTTTACTGAAGTCGAAATTACCGACATTATCGCGTAGGGGTTTTTAGCAATGGCACATAAGAAAGCTGGCGGTAGTACACGCAATGGTCGTGATTCTAAGCCAAAGTATCTAGGTATTAAGCGTTACGGTGGTCAAGTAGTCAATGCAGGTGAAATTATCGTTCGCCAACGTGGTACGCAATTTCATCCTGGTCAGTACGTAGGTATAGGTAAAGACCATACCCTTTATGCTTTAAGAGCAGGCAGAGTGGTATTTGGTGTTAAAGGCCAATTACGTAAGCGCAGCGTTAGTATTGAACCTATTATGGAAGAAGCAGGCGAAGCAGCTGCTTAGTTATCCTTCCCTCCATAAAAAGCAAAAGCCTCGCATTGCGGGGCTTTTTTTTAGCGCTTATATAAGCATTCTAAATAGAAAAGAGATGCCATGAAATTCGTTGATGAAGCTAAAATTTATGTAGAAGCAGGTAAGGGTGGCAATGGCGCCTGCAGCTTCTTACGCCTCAAATTTGAGCCTTTAGGCGGCCCTGATGGGGGCGATGGGGGTGACGGTGGTAGTGTGTTCCTACAAGCTGATGAAAGTATCAACACCTTAGTCGATTACCGCTTTGTGAAGTCTTATAAGGCTAAAGACGGGGAAAAAGGGGGTACCCGTGATTGTACAGGCAAAAGCGGTGAAGATCTTATTCTTAGAGTGCCAGCTGGTACCATGATTTACGATGATCACACCGATGAATTAATCGCCGATTTGACCCAGCCCGGCCAATTAGCTTGTGTGGCCCAGGGAGGTCGTCATGGCGTCGGAAATGCAAAGTTTAAAAGTAGCGTTAACCGTTCGCCCCGAAGAACAATTCCAGGGCAAGAGGGTGAAAAACGCTATCTTAGGCTAGAACTTAAAGTATTAGCAGACGTTGGCTTGGTAGGGCTGCCTAATGCAGGTAAATCAACCTTAATCAGCGCTATGTCAGCAGCAAGACCCAAAGTAGCAGATTATCCTTTTACCACGTTATATCCCTGCTTGGGCGTGGTCAGCGTTTCTCGTTACCACAGTTTCGTGATCGCAGATTTACCTGGCTTAATTGAGGGTGCAGCGGAAGGCGCAGGGTTAGGCATACGGTTTTTAAAGCATGTAGCACGTACGAAGCTTTTATTCCATGTTGTGGATGTGTCGCCTATAGACGGCAGTGACCCTGTAGAAAATATCAGAGTTATTGGTCAAGAGTTAGCCAAATTCAGTGAGGATTTACTTAAGAAAGAGCGTTGGTTGATACTCAATAAGACTGATTTATTGCCGCCAGATACGGCGCAAGCTTATTGTGAGGATTTAGTAAAACGGGCCGGTTGGAAGGGTAAAGTCTTTATTATTTCTGGATTGGCTCAGGCTGGGTTAGAAGATTTAGCTAAGCAAGCTATGCATTATTTGTCTACCGAACAAGATAGAGAAGATTGGGAAGTAAGTTAATCTAAATGCCTTAATAGAGCGCCCCTGTCATCCTGAGCGTAGCGAAGGATCTGTTTATTTGCACTACTGAGTTGAAGCAGATCCTTCGCTACGCTCAGGATGACAGGGCGCTCCTTGTGGGGTTACCTCTTAAGTGTCATGCCAGCGAAAGCTGGCATCCATATTGTTAATAATTGAAAGGTTAATTAAAAGCTGGATGCAGCTTTCGCTGGCATGACACTTATCAGCGCCGGGTATGACGCCTATCAATGAGATGCACGCAAATAACTTATGCTCAGTGCATGGAATTGTTATGGCGCAAAGATGATTGGGTAAAACAGAGGAAAAACATCCTATGTTGCCATAGGATGTTTCGTAAACTAGGCAGCTTTTTGGCTCATTTTTTTGATATGAGCGGTTAATCGGCTTTTGTGTCTAGCAGCTTTATTCTTGTGAATAATGCCTTTATTAACCATGCGGTCAATAACAGGGGTAGCAGCTTGTAAGGATTCTAAGGCAGCTTTTTCATTACCAGTACCAATGGCTGCGGTGACTTTCTTAATAAAGGTGCGAAGCATGGAACGCATGCTAGCATTATGGCGTCGATTTTTTTCAGCCTGGCGGACGCGCTTTTTTGCTTGCTTTGTATTAGCCAAGGTTATTCTCCGAAAACTATGGGTATTTAAAGACTGGGTAATATGCCCTCTTTTTATTGTAATGTCAATTTGTTATGAGTCATAATACACCGCTTAATTAGGTTGATTTTCAACCAGGCTATCAGCTTATCTACTTGAATAATTTGGGTATTAGCTAACTATGAGTAAAGCGTTGTTTAAATCAACCACCGTCGTTGTCACCATGACCATGATATCTCGCGTCTTTGGCTTTATAAGGGATACGGTGACTGCCGCTATGTTTGGCACTGGCGCTTCTTTTGATGCCTTCTCCGTGGCCTTTAAAATCCCTAATTTTATGCGCAGACTATTTGCCGAGGGCTCCTTCTCTCAAGCCTTTGTCCCTGTCCTTGCCGAATACCAAAAACAAAAATCAAGCGCTGAAGTGAAACAATTCATTAATGCCATGGCAGGTACGTTAGGTATTACCTTGCTTGCTGTCACGATAGTTGGCGTAGTCGCAGCCCCTTGGGTAGTAAAATTATTTGCGCCAGGATTTGCTACAGATGGCGCTCGCTTTGATTTAGCAGTCACTATGCTGCGTATTACGTTTCCTTATTTAATGCTCATTTCTTTAACCGCTTTTTCAGGCGCTATCCTAAATACTTATAGCCGTTTTTGGGTTGCAGCCTTCACACCAGTTTTTCTCAATATCAGCATGATAGGCGCAGCGATTTGGTTATCACCAAAATTTGCAACACCCATTATCGCCTTAGCCTGGGGTGTATTTATCGCAGGTGTTATTCAATTTTTATTTCAATGGCCTTTCCTCAGTAAATTAAATTTATTTCCACGTTTTAAAATTAATTTTCGTGATAGCGGCGTCATGCGTGTATTAAAATTAATGGTACCCACTTTATTCGGCGTCTCTGTAGGTCAAATAAATTTATTAGTGGACACCTTATTCGCTTCATTACTCGTTGTAGGCAGTGTTTCTTGGCTTTATTACGCAGACCGCTTAATGGAATTTCCTTTAGGTGTATTTGGCGTTGCCATTTCAACTGTCATTTTGCCGCATCTTTCGCGCCATCACAGTACGCAATCACAAGAATCTTTTTCTCTCACACTGGATTGGGCATTACGCGCTGTTTTATTAATCGGTATTCCTGCTGCCGTTGTGTTAGCAGTGATGGCTGGCCCTCTACTTTCCACCCTATTTCAATACGGCAAATTCAATGAACACGCTGTCCTCATGACGCAAAAAAGCTTAGCTGCATTTGCCTTAGGCATTACCCCTTTCATGTTAGTTAAAATTTTAGCGTCTGGCTTTTACGCCAAACAAGATTTACGCACCCCTGTGCGCATAGGCGTAATTGCAATGGTGGCTAATATGGCATTAAATGCTGCACTCATATTCCCGTTTGCTCACGCGGGCATTGCTTTAGCGACTTCATTGTCTGCGTTAATAAATACCGGTTGCTTATTCTACTTCTTACGCCAACGCGGCCATTATCAACCTCGTGAAGGTTGGAAATTATTCGCAGCAAGATTAATCGCTGCCAATCTTATTTTAGGATTGTGGTTGTGGTGGGGAGCAGGCGATTTAACTACTTGGATGTCGCAACATTTAGTTTGGCGCTTAACACACTTAAGCTTTTTATTAATCTCAGGTGTGTTAATTTATTTTGCTTCATTATGGATAACCGGCATACGCTTACATCACTTACTCATGCCTCAACAGCGTTTAGCCTAATATTAATTGTTTCCCGCATTACGTGGATTACGAACAGTTTCCATTTGAGTAGGTTGCTGACTTGCCATTAATACTTTTCTGGTAGTAGGCGGCACTTGGTCTAAAGTCTGTTGGCGCAAACGGTCGAATCGCTGCTGTATACCAGATTCATTGATAAGTTGATTAGTAACCGACTTAACTAATTTAAGTCTTTCCGCATCCAATTGTTTTAATTTATTGAGAATATCAGCTTCTGATAAATTTTTATTAGCTTTTAACGCAGCTAATATAGCGGGAAATAGTTTGTCTAAATCACTACGGTAATTTTTAATTTTACCGTCTAACTCACGGCGGGTTTGCTCTATTTCTTTTCTTTCTCTATCTAAACCGCCTTTTTGTGTCAAGAAATCAGAGATGTCTGTATTTTCAAATCGTAATGCTTCTATATTTGCATTAATGTGCTTCACCGTTTCCTCAAAGCGTGCCGGTGTTTCATTGAAGCTATTAACTAAATGAGTTGTTTCTGATTCAAGCGTAGTGATACTAGCTTCAATTTTTCTTTTATCTGTCGATTGAGCTGAAATAGATTTTGGCTGCAATGATAAACTACCTCTCATCATAGCGACCATGAGGCGAGCGTAGGTGCCTGTTACGTATTTATCACCAGTGGATAAACGGTTTTGACTCATGAGTGCAACCA
>BMAH01000008.1 GCA_014132615.1 Gammaproteobacteria bacterium | reverse complement strand
GATTGAAGATAAGGATAGTAAGCAACAAAATATTGATCTGTTTATATTAGCATATTGCTGCCACTACATTGACGAATTTAAAAAGTCCACAGTGACAAAAAAGCAAGCCATTAAAGAAGAGGTAAGAAGAATTCACGCTTCTAAGGAGCTTCAAGAGCGATTGCAAAAGCTATCGCAAAAAAGAGCGCAAGATCCGATTTTAATTAGTGAAAATTCGCAGTTTAATGTGGGAACATCTCAGGACGATTCTTGTAATAACGCAGATAAGATTGAATTAACGGTAAGTAATATTTATAAGAAAATGCATAATGATTATTTAGCGGACATTTTGCAAGCATTAAGAACGGCTAAAGTATTAAGAAAAGAATTGTGTTTTATTCAATTTTTAGAAATTTCTACAGAATTACAGAAAAAATATGATGGCATAGTAAAGCAGCTTGACCAACCTCAAGAATCTTCAGAAAAATTATTACTTTTCTTCATAGAAAGCTATGTAAATGTTTTGCTATCGTCTTTATCAATCAATGAAACGATGTTTAAGGAAATTTTGGATAAGGCAGTAGAAAAAATAGGGGCAAGCGCTTTAAAAAATATATTAGCCTCTATGAAAACTAGCGCATCTTTCCCTACGCCTATTGAGATAGTCATTAGCGAGGATCTAATAGGAGAATTAAAAAAATTAGATATCTTGTTACATATTCCAGAAAACCTGCGAGAAACCTATCCATTAATAGGAAAGACATGTAGATACATAAGTGAATTCGATTGTAATAGTTATTTAAATAAATTAGTAGAAATTAAATCCAATAAAGCTAATACGTCTTCGAAATTTGTGCCTATTAACAATAGGCCATCTTCCAGTTCGCCATCAACAAGTAAACCTACTTTATTTAATGCAGTTGATAGAGCTAAAAGTCGATTTTTGGCGTTAAGGGAATATGTATTAAAGATGGAGCAATATTATCTTGGGAAACAAGAAGAAACTTTCTTTGTTAAAATTATGCTAGGAGAGAATGTACCTATTCCTAAAGATTATCATCCTAAACAAAGAGACAGGGAGTATGGAAACTCTGCATTGCATGTTGCAGCATTGAGCGGAAATGTGGTTATGTTAAAAAAATTGATAGCATTGAAATGCCCTGTAGATCAAGAAAATTTTTGCCAAAATACCCCTTTACATTTAGCTGTTGCTGCTAATGTATTGCCTTCTGTAAAAATTCTCATAGAAAATGGTGCACAGGTTCAGTTGGAAAATAATCAAAACTTGGATGCATTCCTATCCTCTATGCTGTTAGGTAATGAAGAAATGAACATTCTAATGGCTCGTGTGAAGAATTTTAATGGATTTAAAATGTATTGATTTACTAAATTAAGGACTTTTCTATAGAAAAGTCCTTAATTGATTGCAAAATGTTATCTCTATAATGTGGATGCAAAAATGACGCCACCGTACCTTTGTGATAAGGCAAGTAATTCTCTAAGGGAATAAATGAATGCTTTTTAGAAAAAAACTTAGCAGGAAGCGTTTTGACTTTATTAAACATAAAATAATCGATTAAATTATTATAAATAGCTGCAACTTCCATTAGTGAATGATGCCCTGCTAGCATAAAAAATATAGCACAAGCATTACTTAATATCTGTGCTTTATCAAAACGAGAAAAATTTTTAGAATCCTTAAATCCACCTAAATGGCATACTGTTATTAATATTCTTGCTGTGGTACCAGATAGAGAAGCAATTAATAGCTGGTTTTCTCTAGTGGCTAATTTGATAGTAGATGGAGTAAAAGACTGAGCGATTGTATATAAATTTTCTTTATTTATTTCTCCATTAATTAATTTATCTGTAAATGTTTTACCAAAAATTGCTGTTAAGTTTTCAAGAAAGCGCTGATAAGCTTGTTGGGCATTGGATTTTTCTTCAGGCTCGTTAATATTAAGGTTAAAAGTTAATTTTTCAAAATCACGTAAAATAATTTTTAATCTCTCTAGCATGCTTATAGCACCAAAAAAAGATTTACCTGAATCGTAATGGATGGTGCTAGCAGCCATAGGAGGTGTGCGTAAAGTCAAATCTTTTTCAAGTGCTCTTAATCCCAATTTTGAAGTCACTTGAAAACCTTGGCCTAATTCTTCTCTTGATACACGCACTGCTATTTCACAAGGACTGGGCCAAAGTAAATCATAAAGTTTCTTAAATTCTTGCTCATTTTTTCTTAAGCTAGGTAAATGCTCAACATAAGAGAAGCTTAAATGGGTAATGCAGGCAAGCAACTTTATTACATCGTCTTCCTGCCATTGATTTTTAACAGTTAAGGCATCATGCATTAACGTTAACAATTCTCTTACATTTGCCATATCAGATAGGATAGATGCATAATCGGAATATTTATGCCTTAATAAAGCTCCGTATTGCTGTCTAGTATTGCTATGCAATTTAGCTAAGTTAGTAATAGCATTTTGAAATTCAATTGGCATATCTGAAAATTGAGGTTTTCTTGCTGCTTGCATGAGAGGTAAAAGAATTTCTGCTTTTACAAGCTCACTAATTTTCGTTAATGTTTGTTTGATGAATGGATTATTAACACTTTCTCTTAATAACAATTCAGCTAGTTTATTCTCAAATGTTACTCGCACATCTTTTTTAAGCACTTCAACTATCCTTAGTTATTATATTGGTTGGATAATAACTAAAAGTCGAGTTTTAAAATAGTAAAATAGAATCACTTAGATTTTGGATTATATTTTAAACCCGAAGAGCTACCTTGAGATTTATTATTACCTTTTGGTTTTAAAAAGCTACTTGCAGTTTTAATAGAGGTATTAGCAGCTTGTGCCGCGTGGTAGATAAAAGTTTTAGAGGAGGTTGATGCCTGAGATGGTTGCTGATGGTAAGGGTTTCGTTCAGCTTCGTTTTTTATGCCTTGAATTTCACTATTTATATCTACTTTGTTCTCTAGAAAATATTTTATTGTTGCAAGATAACCACTAGGGTTATGTAAGTTAATAGCACATAGTTGTTGCCAAATTTTTTCTAAAGAGGCACTAGTAAAATGGTTATTTTTAATAATATCTTTAACATCACTTATATGATGACGTTTGCGTGTGTTGGTAACAAGGCGAGCAAAAGCATCAGTTTTTGTATAATCTTGTAATATTAATTTAAGCTTTTTTTCAAAAGATAAGTGTGTATTGTTGTTCCATCTTTGTTTTAAATCTTCTAAATATTTTTCCGTTTTTTTTACTAAATTCAAATTTAGACGAAGTGGTTAGCGAGGCTTGTAATTCTTCAGCTTGTTTTTTCTGTAAATTAGTGACTAATGTTTTAATTAGCTCCATCCAGCTATCATCATAATTAACAATAACAACTTCTTGCTTTGTTTCAACGCGGACTAAATCTATATCATTTTGATTAATTATTCGCTGAGTTTTCGTCGTACCTGCATAAACTCCCACTAATATAGGATGAATATGAGGACTTTCTAAAACATAGGCCGCTAGCGCACATTTACTATCGGTGAGCGTATTTTTATTATTCATATCAAAAATAAAGAGAGCTAAATTAGCGTTAGAATTTAATCCTAATAACTGACTTAATTTGAAAGAGCTTTTATTTAAAATACACATGTCGTAATTAGTAGCAGCATGTAAATAAACATTTACATCATTGATACGTAATAAAGTTTCTATAATTTCGCTATTTGAACCTGTTAATGAACGACATAAATCTTCAGGGCCAATAAGCTGAAAGTGTAGATCAGGATGAGAAATAATAACTAACTCTTCATCATCAATGTCATCAGGTTTATCGTTGCAATCATCTCTAAGCATTATTCTTATACCAATTTAGATTTGCTCTAATTATAAGTGATATAAGTGGTTTAAAATTAAGCAAATCTTAAAGGTCTAAAAAAATATAATTTTATTTATTTAGCTTTTTATATAATATCTTAGCCTTACCACTTTCTTCGGCATGATTAACGATAGGTAATGGATAGTTAGTAAAAATAGGCTTATTTACACCTAACTTATGGATTTCATTAGGGGAAAATTTTGCTAATTCAGGCACCCATTTTTTAATATACAAACAATCCGCATCAAACTTCTCCTGCTGTAACCATGGATTAAATACCCGAAAATACGGCTGCGCATCACATCCCGTCGATGCTGCCCATTGCCAATTTCCATTATTGACTGCAGCGTCGTAATCCACTAATTTTTGTGCGAAATATTTTTCTCCCCACTGCCAATTGATATGCAAATCTTTAGTGAGAAAAGAAGCAACTATCATGCGAACACGGTTGTGCATATAGCCTGTGGTGTTTAATTCACGCATACCTGCATCAACAATAGGAAAGCCAGTTAATCCTTCACACCAAGCTCTAAAGTGTTTTTCATTTTGACTCCAAGCAAGATGATTGTATTGCTGATGAAAGGCACTGTGAAACACATGAGGAAAAAAATAAGCGACATGCGTAAAAAAATCACGCCAATAAAGCTCTTTAATAAGTGTGTGATGCTTGCCAAAGTCATTTGCAATGACGGTATATAATTCTCGTATAGAGATAGTACCGAGCTTATTATGCGCAGATAATTTAGTGGTAGCTTGCTCAGCAGGAAAGTTTCTTTGTGTTTCATAATCTGCTAAATATTTTATTTTTTTTGCTAACTCTATCCCTTCCTTTCTGCCGCCTTTTACTAGCAAATTTGGATTACTTTTTTGTAACAATTTTTTTATACAATGAGTATCTTCTAAAGCTATTTTCTTATTATAGTAATTCGACTGTGTATTTCGTTTAGGGCTAGCAATAGGAAAATGACAAGCTTTATTAAAAGCAGCAGTAAATAAAGTATAAGGTTGCTGATTAGATTTCACTACTTGTTCAGGTTCATTCAAAAGTGCATCTGCGTAAGCATGAAAATCTCTTCCGTTTGCCAAACAATATTTCTCAATTTTCTCATCTCTATCTCGACTAAATGGCGTGTAATCGCGATTGAGAAAGACTGCATCAATAGGTAAATGTATTAATAATTCATTAACAACCTCTTCAGCAATCCCATAGAAAAAGTATAATTTACCCCCTTTTTTCTGCAAATTCTCATCTAACTCTAATAAAGATTGCATCATAAATTGAATGCAATGATCAGACTTATAATCATTCTTCTCAATTTGGCGTTTATCGAAAATAAAACAAGGAATCACTTGTTGTGATGAAGTTAATGCCTCTATCAACGCTGTATTATCTTGCAACCGTAAATCACGCCTAAAGATATGCAGGGCTAATTGATAGGGTTTAGTCATGTGCCTTCCTTCAAGACATTAAATAAATAGCAACCAATGCTAATACTATGCCTGAACATTGTTTGAGGCTCACGGTTTCTTTTAATAATAAATAAGATAGTAAAATGGTGACTAGCGGATAAAGTGCGGTTAACGTTACTACCGTGATAATTTTTCCTTTATCGGCAGCAATAAAATAAAACAAACAACCTACGCCGTAAGCGATACCGGTTAATACGCCAAAGCTAATACCTTTTATATCGGTTGCGGGTTTAAAATCAAGTAAGCTAAGCGTGATAAAACCAATTAACATGACGCCAGCTGTTTGATAAATCAATGCGCTTTTACTGTCTATATAAGCAATAGTGAGTTTAGTAAATAATCCCCATATACCAAAGCTAATTAATGCGAGTAGTGCTGCACCTAACCAATGCATAAGTGTGTTACCTTATAAAAAACGCAGTGAGTTGAATGATGAAGCATGCAAATAGACCGGCTACGACATCGTCTAATATCATGCCAAAACCACCGTGCACATTCTCATCTATGTATCGTATAGGCCAAGGTTTAAAAATATCAAATAAACGGAATAGAATAAAACCTAGTACTACCCAGCCCCAACCCAGCGGAGCGTTTAGCATAGTGACAAAAAAACCAGCGAATTCATCAATGTTCATGCCAGGATGATCGTGTAATTTTATTTCTTTGCTTAAACGTTCGCTAACCCATGAGCTAAATGCGATAAAAATTACAAGAAAGATGACATAAGCAATAAGCGATAGCTTGGCTAATAAAAGATAAAAAGGAATGGCTAATAAAGTGCCAAACGTACCAGGAGCAAATGGAATAGCCCCACTGCCTAAACCAAAGCCAATAAAATACAGTGGTTTTTCCCATACCGCTTGCGGTACATCAGGCGGGGACTTTTTTTCTGCTGTTTTTTTAAAATACGATTTTAATGAGGTAAAATTAAAAGAGGACATGATCATTCCGCTAGTTTTACTGCTAATAATAGATGGGCCATAATATAGCAATTTTATCTATTAAACTACAAAGGGAAGATATGGATTCACTCTTATGGCTATCACGTTTAATTTCCTATGATACAACATCCCACCGTTCTAATTTAAGCTTAATTCATGATGTCGAAGCTTGGCTTATGAGCAACGGTATTGAGAGTTATTTAACTTATGATGAAAGTGGTGAAAAAGCAAATTTAATTGCGACTATTCCAGGTAATAAGCAGAGTGAACAAGGCGGCTTAATGTTATCTGGTCATACGGATGTAGTGCCAGTTGATAGTCAAACTTGGAAGACGAATCCTTTTGTTGCTACTCCCTTGGAGGACAAGATATACGGGCGTGGTACTTGTGATATGAAAGGATTTTTAGCAGTGATGTTATCTTTAGTACCTGAATTTAAAAACATGTCATTAGCTAAACCTATTTATTTAGCTTTATCTTACGATGAAGAAGTGGGTTGTCACGGTGCAGCTAAATTTATTCCAGAATTAATTAAAAAAAATATTAAACCTGAAGCCTGCATAGTGGGTGAACCCACTAACATGGATGTAGTATCAGCACATAAAGGTATTACTGTATTTCATTGTGTTATACAAGGCCTTGCTGCACATTCTTCTTTGACACCCAAAGGGTGTAATGCAATTGAATATAGCGCCAAATTGATTACCTACATTCGTGCATTGGCAGATGAGTTAAAACAAAATGGACCGTTTGATGCCGACTTTGATGTGCCTTTTACTAGCATTTCAACGAATAAAATTGCAGGTGGTATTGCAAATAATATTGTACCTGAACATTGCGAATTTTGGTTTGAGTGCCGCTATCTTCCGCAAATGTCTTGGCAAATGGTGTATGAGAAAATTCAAAATTATATTCAAAAAGAATTACAGCCACAGATGCAAAAAGAATTTCCTAAAGCTAGTATCACATTGCAGGCGCTCGCTTCTGTCCCTGCTTTTTCTGCAAGTGACAATTCACCGATTATAAGCTCTGCGCGTGAAGCATTAGCGAATAATAAGGTTCACAAAGTTGCTTATGCAACGGAAGCGGGATTATTTGAGAAAGCGAATATTCCAACGATTATCTGCGGACCAGGTTCGATTGAGCAGGCGCATAAACCAGATGAATTTATTACGTTGGATCAATTGCGGCAGTGTGAGAATTTTTTGCGTTTAATAGTGAAGAAAATTTGTGTGTATAAGTGATAAGAACCACTTGTCATCCTGAGCATAGCGAAGGATCTGTTTTAATTCAGCAACGAGGGACAAAGTAGATCCTTCGCTATGCTCAGGATGACAAGCAGCTTAGGATGACAGTCGGCTCAGAATGACAAGTGAGTTATGTTCGGATAACAGTCAAGAAGGTTGCAGTGTGTAGCCGCGATGGGAGCGCAGCGGACATCGAGGTTCACTGAAAATAGTGATGACGATAGAACCTTGATGTCCGCTGCGCTCCCATCACGGTTACTATCTCTGTCTACCTGCACCAATTTCAGTTGCACGATTTTTTTTAGCGACTCTATCTAGTACACCATTCACAAACTTATGCCCATCAATAGAACCAAATTTTTTCGTTAACTCCAGTGCTTCATTAATAATAACGCGATAAGGAACATCAGGGCGTTTGATTAATTCATAAATCGCAAGACGCAACACGGCCAGCTCCACAGGATCAATATCGTGCATAGCTCTATCAACAAAAGGCTGCATTTCTTTATCAATTTCTTGTTGATGTTTAGGCACACCGTAGATTAATTCTTTGAAATAAGGCAAATCCATTTTTTTATCGATACGATAATGCAAAAATTCATTTTCAATATCAGTGATGGAAGTATCTGCTAATTGCCATTGATACATCGCTTGTAAGGCATAGCGCCTTGCATTATGTCGTGCAACTGGATTGAGTGGACTATTTTCTTGTGTGGGTGGATTTTGATTTGACATGTTTTGTGAGCCTACTAATTTCTCTATGGAATTCATCAATATCAAAACAACGATATACCGAAGCAAATCTCACGTAAGCGACAGGATCAAGTTGATATAATTCTTCCATTACCCACTCACCAATCTGAGAAGAAGGGATTTCACGTTCTCCTGCTGTCATTCCTTTTCGCACAATACGTGCAATGGCAGTTTCAACTTGTTCAACACTTACGGGACGTTTTTCTAATGCTCTTAATACCCCTGCGCGCAATTTCTCTTCGCTAAAAGGAGCGCGGCGACCATCGCGTTTTATAATTCTTGGCAAAGTCAACTCAGCCACTTCATACGTGGTAAACCGTTCTTTGCAATCAGGGCATTCACGACGCCGTCTAATTTGATTACCTTCGCGTATTAAACGAGAATCAATGACCTTGGTATCTAAAGCACTGCAAAATGGGCAATACATCATTATTCAGAATTAACTTTAATGCGCAAAGTTTATCCTATAAACATGAAAAATAATAGATATTTGTTAAACCAACGACAAATTACTATTAATGAAAGATTTAGCTATTTTATATTCAACATGTGTCCAGATAAGTCGCGCAGACGTTGCGCACTATTACCCAAATAATTAATTGCTTGCAGCGCTTCTAAGTAGAGAGCTTCGACTTTTAATTTGGCTGCTTCCACACTGTGCAAGTGAGGATAGGTGGATTTATTATTTTTTAAGTCTATATTTTGCGGCTTGCCTGAAACGCTAGAATGCGATTCTATGTCTAAAATATCATCTTGGATTTGAAAGGCTAGTCCTATGCACTGACCAAATTCAGTTAGCGCCTTGCGATGAATTTCATCGTCATTGTCTGAAGCTAAGCGGCCCAGCTCAATAGCAGCTGAAAATAGAGCGCCTGTTTTTAGACGATAAATGGTTAACAATAAATCATCTGAAAGTAAGCCGCTGTTTGAAGCATCTATGTCTAATGCTTGTCCTGCCACCATGCCAAAAGGGCCTGCTGCATGACTTAAGGTAGTTAACATTTTTAATCTTTTTTCTGGTTTGATAGGTGCTTGATAGGAGGCTAATAATTGCAGGCTAAGTGTTAGTAATGCATCTCCCGTTAATACTGCTAATCCTTCGCCAAAGGCTTTATGACAAGCAGGTTTTCCTCGGCGTAAATCTGCATCATCCATACAGGGTAAATCATCGTGAATTAATGAGTAAGTATGAATTAATTCTAAGGCGGTAGCTGCTATATCTACATTCTCTAGGGGTGCATTAAAGATGCTACCTGTTGCATAAACTAACAAAGGCCGTAAGCGTTTACCGCCGTTATGCCAGGTATATTCTATTGCTTCCTTTAATTCTAACGAGGGAATCATAGAAATAGATTGTGTAAATACTTGATTAATGCGTCCTGTCACCAATTGAGCAAATTCATCCGCACTTAAGTCATTTAAGTTATTCGTCATTGTTGTCTATGCCATAGTCCGTTAGTGTTTCTTGGTTATTCGCTTGAATGAGAATTTGGACTTTTTGCTCAGCTTCACTGAGGATTTTTTGGCAATGCTTAATTAGCGTAATGCCGCGCTCAAATTGGGATAAAGACTGTTCTAATGTGAGATCAGTATGTTCCATTTTATCGATTAATTCAGAAACTTCAGCAAGCGAAGCTTCTAAAGAAGGTAGTGTGTCAGTGTTATTGGTTGTCATGATTAATGCCCCTGATTTTTAGCTTAAAAAAGGTAACTGATATTATCTTAAGTTACAACTACTATGCGTTTAGCACGTAGGTATAAGTTAAGTCTTTTGAAGTATCGCCGCAGTCACTTCTAATTTTGTAGTGATTGTTGGTGGTTAGCTTGCTCACCAATAAGGGGCAAACAGAAGAAGGTAGGTTGGGAAGGGTTACATCGTAAGAGTAGTTGGTGAAATGCTCTATGGCGATAGATTCACCCCATGCGGTTTTAGTGGAAAAGGAGGGTAGAACCGCCCTAACTTGGCCTGGGCTAATGCCTGCATAAGAAAGACCGGCAGCATAATTATCGATTGCGGCGGTAATAGCTTGAATTTGTGTAAGGGTTTGATTTGTCTGCATGGAATAAGTGGCGCTACTATAATAGCGCACGGACATTAATGTGATGCTGACAGAAATAGCTAACACTAATAGGATTTCTAGTAGAGTTACACCGGCCTCAGCTACTCGTATTGGCTTATTCATCATTGCAGGACGTTTTATCTTAAATTTGCTGCGCATGGTAACATTTTTTACAATAATTGTCATCTCTTTGCGCACTGTCGGTCTGAGCATAGCGCACTGCTGCTCGGTGAACCTGTATAAAAAATTTGTCATCCTTATAGATGTTTAGTAATTCAATGACAGAAATCTGCTTGCCTTACTATAGATAGGGGAGCAAGCAATGAATTATGTAATCATTACTCTACTCAAGTAACTAACGTAATAAATAAATTAAAATAAAAA
>BMAH01000007.1 GCA_014132615.1 Gammaproteobacteria bacterium | reverse complement strand
TTAGTGACTCGTAGTTTATCAAAATTACGTGTCTACTGAAGCGGGGTTAGATCATAAGGATAGTCTAAAGCTTTCGCTTTAATTTCTAAAAAATTATGTAATTGTTTTGAATTGTCCATAGCTTCCCCGAGCTCTGAGAGCAAACATTCATAGAAAAAAATAATGAAAATATTACTAATAACAAGTTATTAGCTTTTTTCATGTTAATCCTATAGTCCTAAGGGTATTATAACATTGGTTCAATTAGGACTTTCTGGCTAAAACTGATTGATTTAATTGCTATTTTAATAGTGCTAGTAAGCAGAATCACTTGTGGATTTATTTGACAATACGGCAAATTGCCGTATAATATAAATATGACAACAACATTAATTAGATAGGTGCCTTATGCCGCCCTTTTCTACAGCAAAACCAAAACATGACTTTGAAAGACTGGAAGCAAGAATTACTCTTGAGAAAAAGACTTTTTTAAAGCACGCAGCAGATTTAGTAGGTCGTTCTCTAACTGATTTTGTTGTTAATTCAGCTTATGAAGCTGCAGCTCGAGTAATCAAAGAGCACGAACAAATTAAGTTATCTATAAAAGATGGTGACGCATTTATTAATGCCTTACAAAATGCGCCAGCGCCTTCAAACGCGTTAGCCACAGCAGCTAAGAGATATAAAAAGGATATTATTTCTAAATGATAAATCCACAAGCTACTTTTGAAATAAGAAAACTAGACGGAAATCATCAGAAAGCTAATTTTGTTTCTGGCTCAATTCAACTAGATAACTATTTGAAAAATCAAGCGGGACAAGATATCAAAAGAAATATTTCGGTTACGTATGCTTTAACTGCTACGAATTCATCTGATGTTCTTGGGTACTATACACTATCAAGCATTAGTATAGATGTAAGTGAACTGTCAGATGAATATATGAAAAAATTACCAAAATATCCGATGTTGCCAGGTATCTTGATAGGCAGGCTTGCAGTAGATTCGCATCATCAAAGGAAAAAAATTGGGGCACATCTATTAATTGACGCGCTAAAGCGCAGCTTGTTAATTAGTAGTCAAATTGGTATTAATGCGGTAATTGTTGACGCCAAAGATGATAATGCAACCAAGTTTTACCAGCATTATGGATTCATCCCCTTTCCATCTAATTCCCACAAATTATTCTTACCAATTAATACTATTTGGGCATTAAATTTATAAATATTTAAAGAAGCCGGTAATCCTATTGCCGACCAAACATATAATTAGGGTAGCTTATCTAAAGATGGCTCCAACTGCATAAGCGGTCCAAAAGCGGGCTATCGATAGTCGCAAAAACAACTACTAAAAAACTAAAATATAGAGCACATATTATTATGGGTACTGTGTTAAGAAAATTTCATAAGCTAACTTGGCGTTAAAACGTAGATATGCTTTCAGCGAATTTTAAAATATTGTAGAGGTGTGGGTCCGATCCTGGTAATTTAGCTAATTTTTATTAAATTGTCATTTGTTTTTTAGTGAAAAATAATATGATATATAAGATTAGAAATAATTTGTTGTCTAATAGGAATCAGCTAATGGCATCTAAAAGTAGACGGACACCTTCTCATCCAGGCGAAATATTACTTAACGATTTTCTGGAACCCTGGCGTTTATCTCAAAAACAATTTGCAGAGCATTTAGGATGGACTTACACGAGATTGAATGAAATTATTAACATGCGCCGCGGTGTCACAGCAGATTCTGCCTTAGCTTTTGCGGAAGCATTTAATATGGAGCCAGAATTTTGGTTAAACCTGCAACGTGATTGGGATTTGTGGCATGCAACTCAATCTCATATCCCTGTAAAACAATTACCTTCTCCTAAGAGTAGAAAAAAATAAACATCTATTAATACTATTGTTTTTATACCGTATATCGGTATATGATATATACGTGAAGAACGTTCGTTTCAAATGATTAATTAGGAAGTAGTTGTTTATCACGGACGCTAATTGATAACGAACGTTCCTCCTCTACTAGCTATCAAATGATTTAAAGGTTTGAAAGTGCTGGCCATCGTTGAAGCCTATCAGGCGGGTTTGCTTAAATCAAAATACTGGGCATCCAATATGTCAACTGTTAAAGATACAAACGGTAATACACTTCAAGATGGTGATACCATCACAGTCATAAAAGATTTAAAGGTAAAAGGTTCTTCTTTAGTGGTGAAAGTAGGAACTAAAGTTAAAAATATTAGATTAGTTGAGGGTTATCATAATATTGATTGTAAAATTGATGGCATTGGGCCCATGAAATTAAAATCTGAATTTGTAAGAAAAGTATAAATGTAGGTTAGCCACGTGACTAAAACACAAAAAAATTAGAAACTTCGCAAAAAACTTTAACCTATAGTAATGACTAAAGTAGCAAGCTCAATGAATTAAAAGAAATAAGCGGATTAGAGAAACAGCATATTTACTTGTATGCTGTTCAATTTACGAATAAATTAGATTTAAAATTAATACTTGTATAAAGAAAAATAAGTAAGACAATTATCCCTCAATTGAATCACTATAAAAAATAACTAAAATTAATTCTATTATATTATAAGAAGCTTTATATGAATCCAAGAGAAGAAAAAGGCAGCACTTCTGGTAGTTTAAATAACGATGCAACTAACACTTTTAATAGCGATAAAAAAGAGCAATCTCAACCCCTTTTACCTAAAAACCCCCGTCGTTTCTTTGTTAGATTCCTGGGCCAGAATGATCAAGAAGTTATGCAAACCAAGATTAAAAATATAGAAACTGCTGCAATTGAACCACTTCAATCCGAGCTTGAAAAACTTCCTGTTGAAGTACTTGCATATATCTTAGGATTTCTTTCCTTAAAGGATATTTCCAGTGCAGCTGCAACCTGCACTCATCTTCAAACTATTGCGCTTTTTTTACCAAATAAACTGCCTATCCCTAAAAACCTGCAAATTGAAATAGAAGAGTCGAGAAAAGGCAAGGAAACCAAAGCTACTTATGCACAAATTAATAAAGCATTGCGTCCCAGATTGGAACGTCATTACAGGTCTAAACAAAAATTAGCTCAACTAAAAGAGAAAGAAGTAAAGTCTCATACCGGTTGGCGGAATGTCAGCGTTGGGGACATGTTACCAATGCCACCAATTGAAGATATGACGACTTCGAAAAAACTATGTGGTTATCGAGCACTCTTTTGTACCGCATCAGCATTTACGGGTGCGATAACCTGCGCGTCAGCTGCAACCGGCACATATTTTGCAGGGGTGCAAGCAGGTACAATAGTGTCTGCAGCTCTGGCTTCAGGTGTAGGCGGCTTTTTGCTTCCCGGCATTGGATTTTTTGTTTGTACTGTGGTTAAAACAGTCGCTGGTGATTGGAGAGAAAATGAAATAAATCGTTTAAAAGTTGAAATTGAAGCCTTTGACGATAAAAAATCTCCCTCTGTGGTTAAAATGAAGCGTTAACATGCAGATCTTTAATTTTGGGAGCATTTAATTTGAATAATAATTTAATAAATTAGCGTAAAAACTTCAATCAAGTTATAAATTGAGTGAAGCGCGGCTAGTAAAAGGAAATAAGAAGTGAATTCGTGTTAATATCTTAACGAAATATTAAAATTAGGAAATTCACTTCTATAGTAAAAAATACCGAAATTCTAGTTTCAATGTTATATAATTATATTCTTTTCACTATTGCGAGGGAATGCTTGATTTATTTTCGTGGGTTAAGGTTTCCTGCATTAAGCGATGTATTGCCTGAACTTCGAATCGCGTTTGATGTTGGCGAACTTACTATGCGCCCAAGCCTTCTCAAACCAAATAATGAAGTAGTTAGCATAACAGCACCTCCCGCGGTGAAAGCGCACCATTTTGGGGTAGTTAACTTATTTGACTCATCAATATAACCAATCATAGCTAGCATAAAACCTGCACTGCCGCCCACTCCAACACCAAAAATGGCTAGAGTTGTTGATAATATTTTTGAACCAGTTGAGGTTGTTTTTCTATTCCTCATTTTAAAGCTCCATGAGAGTTTTCTAATTATTGCGGATTGTATTAATACTTATCATGCAAATCAAGTTATAATCGTAGGTTTTCGCAACGTTACCTAGCTATAGGCTTGGTGGAACTTTAGTTGACTGTAGCCTTTTAAATAAAATGGATGTACTTTCTCATATAGGATTGAGAAACAAACTTTAAACTGATTGCTAGTTATATAAAATAAATTTTATTGCAAAGCCTTTGGACTAAACAAATTATTTCATTGTTTATTGTCAGAGCTCAAAGCTTGAAAAATTATAACAAAGTTTGAACACTGATACGGTTATCTAGGTTTCCTACTTCCTTCATTTTTATTTTTTGCTTGAGGTGATTCCGACTGATTTGTATTGCCGGGAAAAATCCTCATAAAACTTGCAAATCTATTTGAAGTTGGCAATTTAGTGCTCGGTGATCGCTTCTCACTGGGATTTCTATTTGTGCTAACAGATTGTCGTTGGTCTGACCTTTTTTTGTGGTTTGGGCCATGGCCATCGTTTGATTTTTGATAGCTATCGCTAGATGCTGGTGGCTTGGAATCATTTCGAGATGATTTTTCTATCCTATCAGCACAATATTCAAGTCCCTTGCTAAGTGCATAACTAGCGACCATGATACCAATTCCTAGCCCTATACTTGCGATCACACCAATACCAAAAGCAAATACGCCAGCGGGTATCAAAGCTCCACCAAGGACCACTCCACCAGGAAAAGCAATAAAACTTGCTATTCTAAAGCCATCTGCAATTAAAGATCGAATTTTCATAATCATTTTCCTTTAGAAAACTAAATAATGGTACTTATTATAAGCAATTTCTCGTTACATGTATTAAGAATATATTATCTGCTAATTATATTTTAACATCTAAGCAATGCTGATAATTAATTGATTATATTGATTTTTAGTCAAAAAAGTGTAAAAAAGCAGAAAGTATAGGATGTATTAAGTCCTAAAAGTAGCCTCTGAACTAATTTAAAGTTTGTACATCTACTCCGTCAAATAATGCTGATAAAAACATTAAATGTTTAACAGAAAAAACAGCAGCGGAAGTCGCTTCTTCATCAGAGATTAAAGAATTCATTAACTCATGGGGTGCTGAAAAAATTCAGTTTGTAAGCCTAGTTTATAGACGCTGAAATTTATCATCTATAGCTCTTTCGCTTATAGTAAAGGGAACTATTTTATCAATTAATTTAGCGAAGGCCCCATTTCCAAATACATTGGCACAAGTAATCACAGGATCAAATAAAATATACAAGGCGGTTATCAGTGCTAACATTTCTGAATTAAAACCTAAAGTATTTTCAAGTATGGGAAGCATGACCACAATACCACCGCCAGGAATAGCAGCCACGGAAAATTTAGCTAATACAAAATAGAAAACAAATATTAAATAATCAAATAAAGCGGGCTCTGCAAAACCATAACTTTTCATTACTGCATAGGCAAAAATAGGAATAGCAAAACAATCTCCTATCAAATGAATATTAACAGTAGCAGGAACGATCGATTTAGCTAAGATTTTGTTTTTTGTATTTTGTTCTACGCCTACAATAGTGAGCGGCATGACAGCAGCACTTGACATGGTGCTAAAACCTGCGATGGTAGCAGGTAACATATTTTTAATTGAACGAAAAAAATTTGTTAGATCGAAATGATTCAGAATAAAATAAAACAGTAAGATATAGCTAAATTGAGCAACACCTACCAACAAAAAAATCCAAGTATAATCTTTTAAAATAGTATAAATTACGCCATCGTATTGTAATTTAACTATGGAACCTGCAATAAAAATGGGAATTAGATAAATAAAACTGTTTAAAGTGATAGAAATCACATTATCTAATTGTCGGCTCCACTTCTCTACCCAAACCATTTTAAAATTGCCTAATATAAACCCCAATAAAATTCCGAGCAGCATAGCTTTATCATTTGGAATTAATTTAGGTAGTTGCAAACTCCAAGCAGGTATTAATCCATGTAAATCTTTGGGTGCTAAGAGAGATAAGTTAAATTGATAAGCCCAAGAACCTACATAGTGACTGAGAAAAGTAGAAGTAAAATTCGACACACATACCATGATTAAGATGAATCCAATTACAATCGTTGCTTGTTTAGACAGGGAAATCATAGTCTTAAACATTAAACCGAAAATAATAAGGGGTAGTAAAAATAAAATCAGAGATTGAATAGTAAGACTGGCGGCATATAGATGCTGTTTAATTTCTAAGGACATTATTGGATAACAAAGTATGGTTAATGCGATAATCAATAATATAAGAAGCGGCAATTTACGAAACATAAAAACTCCTGCGATGGGGAGGAAGCAAATAAAGTCGGTATAAAATTGAAAAAAATAGAATTTACAGGCAGATGCCCGTAGTGAAAAGCGTTATGATAGATGGAAAACCTAAGTTAAACACGTTTAATTCTCAATAAATAATTATATCTGGAAAATAGAGTACCAAAATTAATATTAGGAAACAATAAACTTCCTATATTTTCTCAGGAATGAATACCTCAAAGTGTTGAGGCGAATTGCCTACACCACCTAACTTTCGTTTGCAGCTCTTAAAACTGCTGTGGTGACGATCTTTTTTTAGCCATTTATAAAAGACATTTTCCCTTTGGTATCACAATATTAACTTCATCTATAAGCTTTATTTAAGTATCCAATGCTATAATCCCACCATCAAAAGCGATGAGTATAATCTATGCAGCACAATTTCGAAAATATACAACGCCCTAATCAAAATTCTTTAAATCAAGCTTTGTTCCGTGCAGTTAAAAGAAATGATACAGAAGGGGTAATTAGCTTATTGAAATTGGGCGCTAAGCCTACTTTAATTGAAGAAAGAACTAAAAATTCTTGTTTACATTTAGCAGTAATGCATGATAACCCAGAGATGGTTGAAATATTATTACAGTATAAAGCTAGTATTACAGTTCTGAATAAGAATAAACTTACTCCTATACAAAAAATAAATAGGAGTACATGGATTTGTTTGCCGCCGTTCCTCAAGTTCAGTAATGATGTTAATGGTCAAGCGAATTTTGGGCACATACTAGTGGATGCGATAGAAAGAAATTTAGATTTGACATTAATTAAAGGATTGTTAGAAAAAGGTGCTGGACGTAATTGGTTCACAGCTAATAAAAATGTTTTTGATTGGGCAATACATCATGATAATGTGCCTGTAATTAGATTATTAATTAAATATTCTGATCCTTGTTACCTTGATAATAAAACATTTAAAGGAAAGAAAAAATCTATTATTTTTGCTATTGATCAATGGCAGTTAAATTGTGTAGTTGCCTTAGCTGAGGGAGTAAAGAGTCGGGCTGAATTAGGCGACGCATTAATCCATTTACTTGATACATCTTATAAGACTAATAAAGAAGTGCCATTAGACGTTGTTGCATTTTTACTCCGACACAATGCCACACTAAATTTTAAAAATGCAACAACGACAGCACTTCATCTTGCTATATCTTTGAAAAACCCGGTTTTAATTAGTTTGCTTTTATCTTATGGAGCCAACCCAAATCTAAATAATGATGCACAGCATGATGCATTATCATGGGCTGATA
Source organism: Gammaproteobacteria bacterium (assembly GCA_014132615.1). Lineage (GTDB taxonomy): Bacteria > Pseudomonadota > Gammaproteobacteria > DSM-16500 > DSM-16500 > Aquicella. Next base: position 24,535 of record BMAH01000007.1, on the reverse strand, counting down.
AACTAAAATTTGATGAATGCCGTGATGCTATTTGCCAACCTGAAAACTATAAATACAAACCTGTTGATGCTCAAAGAGTGGGTTGGATGTTGCTTTCTAACTTGCATTTGAGAGGCCTGCCTCTTGAAATAACTCAAGCTATTTTAGAATATGCTTTTAAATCGTACGGACCTAATTTTTATGATCTTAACTGGATAAATAATCGCAAAACTTTTAGTGCGACTCAGGTATTTATCAACCAGTATTTAAATAGATCCTTGTTTAAGAATGCATACCCGCAATCTGGCTCATCGCTTAAATTTGCTCATAGGTTAAGACAAATTGTTAATGAAGAAAATGCATTAATTTCAACTAAAGTAGTTGAAATTAATAAAGAGATTTTAAAGTTTACTGCTACTAAGTCAAACACGAAAAAATCACGTGCTATAGATTTATTACAAAAATTCAATTTATATAAAAAGCAGCCTATGGATAGGGAAGGCGACGAAGATTTTGTAATGTTATCAAGACCTAGTTCTAGTAAGTAACACTAATTAATTTAATATTTGCTCTACGTCTAACTTTGTAGATACGTTATTTATCTGCCGCTCACGTATGGAAGCCGGTCTTTTTAAGACTATTAAAGCGGTTTGCAATTCGATTGATGATACGAATTTTATATAAATTTAATCAAAAAATTAATTTTAAAGAATTGATAGTGTTAAGCCTTCCTTAATAATTAACTAATATTGCTCCGCTAAAATACCCCAAAGATAATAAGCTAAAAACAACAATTAAATAAAAAATCTAAACGAGATAAATTTATGTCTATGTCAGGTCAGCGATTGTATGCAGAGACAATGCATCAATGGTATAGAAATATAAAAAACAAAAAAACTCGACTTAGATTAGCCATGCTAAACCAGCTCAAGCAGGAAAATAATCTAACTGATGATCAAGCAGATGCTTATATAAAAACGCTAGCCAATAAAGGAGCGATTATATGGCTTTTCCAGGGATGGAAGATAGTATATCTGGGATTACCAGTCGAAATATATGCTCATATTCTTTCTTTTGTTACAGGATGTCCCGACCCGAAAAATGTTTTTTTGGCTGCTCATAAAAGAATAAGTGATCGTGTGATTAGTGCTAATGGATGGTTTGTAGGCAAAGCAAATGAAAATGCAGTGAGAATCTATAATACAAGAATCGCTTTATATAAAGGAAGCGACGGTAGAGAAGATAAAGGTAAAAATGTAATACTGGAAAATTCATCTGAAGAAGAATTAATTTCTAACGAAGCGGTAATCCTTGAACAAACCTATCGTATTGATAGAGCTAAAATAATATCAGCACTTATTGGAAGCAAAACTTTTAATTCATTTACTTCATTCGCTGAGTTCAAACAATCACTCACTGAACAAGACGGCTATTTAGGCTGGATGTACCATCATGCTAAACATACTAGAGGTTTATTTCGCTTTAGTCACTTACGTCATGGCGATAGTGGTAAAATAAGAGCGGAAAAATTATTAGTATTAGTAAATAATCCTATTGCTACTGATGAAAGTATAATTGCGACACTCAAAGATATATTAAATAAATCTTCAAAAGATAGGCATTCATTAAGAAATTACTTACAGAAAAAAATTGGCGCAGATGAATTATATCAATTAACTAACCTATCTAACCCTTCTTTAAGGGGTTCTAAGGTCTTATTATAAAATGTTTTTCATGTAAATCCTCAAAACGGAAATTCTTGAATAGTTAATCTCGAGATCTTGAATAATGATCTTTTCGTTCTAAACCAAAACTACCGTAGAAAATGTTGTAATACATGCATTGTATTTACGACCAATTCTTAGCAGTACCCTTTTTAATTTTAAAGACAATTAATTAAATATTAACTGTCAATTTCAATGAAGCAGTATTTCGCGAACCTTCATTTACTCCATTAATTAAAAACCTTCCACCCTTAATATTTATATTTTGATTTTTGATGAAAACGTGAGAGAAGCTCCCATCAATAGTGAAGGTTTTATTGATTTCATAGCCTGTAGAAGCACCCAAGCTTATGCTATCGCCGTTTGAGATTTGGTAATGCGGATTTCCTGCTGATTGATTGTAGGTACCTGCAACGCGCAGAATCCATTTTGGTGTTATTCGATAATGATTACCCAGAGTGAATAGCCACGTATTTCGTAAATAATCAGGAATGTCCCCGTTTAAAATGACAGGCGTTGTGCCTGATACAGATGCAATTCCGTATACATGTACATTAGTCATAGTACTCCATTCAATATATTGAATCGTACTAATAAGGCCAAATTTATCAGTAAAAAAATGATTAATAGAAAATATACTGCGTGCTGGTGTGCGCATTTTGTAATGATAATCATTGGAAACTACTCTAGGATTACCATATATACTTTTACCGCTAAGTTTATAAGTCGTTAAAGTACGATAGTTAAAACCCATGACTGTTTTTGGGCTTAGCTTTAATAGAACGCCCGCATTTGCGCCTATACCACTACCTTCACTTTGGTTAGTATTTTGACTATCCACTATATTTGAGCCGGGAAATCCAGTTATGGGACGTAAATTAAAATTAGCGTAAGAGAAATTTATTCCTCCGCCTATGGAGAGAGATTCATTTATTTTAATAGAGAGACCTGGAACAACATCGTAATCTTGGATGGTATTATTAGACTGAACATAACGCAAAATGGAGCTTTCATCAGCATTTCTATGGGCTGAATTCGTAACAACTGCAAGTCCTGCAGTGACCCTATCAGTAATCGGTATTCCCAAATAAAAAGTAGGTGAATAATAACGTGTATTAGAACTTGAGCTGCCAGCCTTTATATTCCCAGTGGATGCTAAAGTAGATTGACCGACAAATCGAGTATGAAAATATCCAACAGTCCACTGAGGTATAATTTGCGAATTTTTTAAAAGCATTAACGCTGCAGGATTGTAATAACTTGCAGTCGCATCATTTGCAACCGCCGGGCCAATTGTTGTCTCAATAAAGGAGGCGTAAGTAATCAGTGGAAATAATACCAGCCAAAAAAATAAACTTAATTTTTTTATCATCATTTATCAGCATCCATGCGAAGCGCTCAGTAATTTTTGTTACAAGTCTTCTAGCTTAGTTTCCATTCTCTCCAACATCAAATGATCTTCTATTTTACATCTTATCATTTATTTGTAAGTAGCGATCCACTCTGTGGGAACCAAGGAAGCCACCCATAAAAAGAAAACGGCTTCCACAGGTGAAAAGGGACTAATTTGCATTAGTCCTAAAATACCTATACTTTAGTATAGTCTCTATTTCACTTAAATGGATGATGTGAAATGCGCTTAGTGCACCTCTTAAGAGTGTCAAGATTAGAAGGGTTAACCGACGGCATTTTTGCTATAGCCATGACAATTTTAATACTGGATCTTCGTATTCCGGCGAACTTTATTTCCCCTACCCAAATTCATCTATGGGAGACTGATATTCTATATAAACTACTCATTTATGGAGGTAGTTTTATTATTCTTGGCACACAGTGGGTAGCTATGAATTTTCAATGGGGATTACTGCAACGTTTAAACCGACCTTACCTATGGACAAATATTTTTTATTTAATGATAGTTTGTATCATTCCTTTTTCTGCTAACTTAGTAGGATCTTATCCTAACAGTGTAACTAGCATCTACTTTTATGCTGCCAATTTGTTATCTGCTACTATTTTTCAAGTTATTATTTTTAGTTGCTCCCATTATTTCAAACTAAATAACACATCGTATACTCCTGCTATTGCAAGAGCTATTGTAAGAAGAATTGCCCTTGCGCCTATATTTTATATTACCGCTATGATAACAGCATCATGGGCGACATATTATGCATTTATTTTGCTCATCGCCCCTACTGCCATTTACATTTTTCCTGGTGTTATTGATAGATATGAAGCTATGGGGAGTACTAGGAATTCCCCCTTTAAAAAAGATAAAAACAGCCGCAATTTTTAATACAAGCGGCTATCTCATCATTTCTTCTAAATTTGGCAGATTACCGCTTAGCTCAAAATTTATTGTTGGTACTTTCAAATTGATACTGAAATAAAACTACACCTCAGGTAACATAAACGGCCGTTTTTGTTACTAATTCAAAAGAGTGTGTCAATGAGGAATTTTTTATTTTTTGCTAGCTTTTTTATTTTAAACTTAACGTTCTCCTCGAACGTATGGGCAAATAATTGTAATAAGGTGTATACCATTGGTGCATATGATGAAGCATTTTCTAAAAATACCATTGTTACAAAATTAGGCCCGATGGCTGCTGCAGATGTCCCGCCGATAATTCCTAAAGCATTCCTAGAGAAAGATGGTAGTTATGGTGGCGGAGAAGCATTTTGTACCATTAAGCAAGCCTGTCATGCGTTAAAAAAGCAATTAGCATCAGGCGTGCTTCCAAAGAATGAACACTGGCACATCTATCTCCTTGATGCTGACTGGAATCAGGACACTTATAAATTACATACAAATGATTTTCGTATCAAACATCCAGTAAAGGTTTTAAAACCTGTTAGAGAGAATTGCTAAGGTAAGTAGCGGCTGGACGCAGCTCCCTACCTTGGGCCTTACTGAACATACTTGGAATTAAATTATGCAAAGAAAATACACACTAACAGATATAAATGATTGTATTAAAATATTTGAAAAACAGTATGAGCCCTCTGATTGCTTAAATGTTTGGCGTCATTTTGATATCTTAAAAAAGGGTTTACTCAAAAATCCACATTTACGTTTTTACAATCTTCCGCTTAATTCGTGCTTTAACAGTAAAAATATTCTTTGTCCCGCTGTCATTAACCCAATAATTGAAAAATTAGGTGTAACAAAGTTAAATTTAAATCACAATAATCTCAATATCCAACAAATAAACCAACTAGTTCGCCCTCATGTATTGCAATTAAAAGAATTGAATTTAGAAGGTAATAATTTATTTTGTATGGGAGTCGATTGGCAAGAGTTTAAAGGTTTACTAGCATCCTCTAACATAACTCATTTAAATATCAGAAATTGTGATCTTGATTGGAATGAAGAATCAGAATTAAATTCAATAATTAAACAAAATAATGAGAGAATTGGTAGGGAGTATACCTCATTTCCTCTTACAAGAAAGTTTCCACATAGTAATTGTAAAACAAAAAAATTCTTTTCTATAAGAGAAAGTAAAAAAAATACCTTTTCGCCAGTGGCCCTTTTCTCTCCTAAGAACCATGGTCAAGACGCAGGCAATGAGTCGTCAAATTCTAAGAAAGAACTAGACTCTAATCAAAAAGCTGCGGAGATAAGGTATCATCGTCTGTAATTACTTCATTATAAATCCACGACCAGGGGGGTTATTATTATATAACTGTCGAGCTTTATGTGGATGAAGAACATTAGTTGGTTTATTGGAATATGATGGTATTAATCGAGATAATGCTGAACTTCTATCCACAAAAGATTCTATTGGTGTTGAAGGTACTTGTTGAGCTTTGAAAAAATAATGATTTACTTTTGCCTTGTACAAGCGCGCTCTTACTTCATCATCATTTGTCAAATTTGCCATGTTTTTGCATGAGAGCATTGTAAAAATTAACGACTTAATATCAAGATGGGATAAAACCATTAGCCAAATTTCATTTGGAATGCGAATAATTGCGCTATCCATTTCGTTTTTTGGATCTGGATTTGAGTACTCTATTTTAGGCGTTTTGTTAAATTCATTATTTGCTGGCAAAAGATTTAAATTTAAAAATGATAGAGTGACGTTTGGAAAAGAAAAAGTTACCTGTAAAGTAGACTCTTCCTCTTGGGATGCAGATATTCTTGTAAGCATAAACATTCCTCATATTGTGTTTTTATTCTAATAAAACGATTGTTTATTTTAATTGAGAAGCAGGTAAATTTCAGCAAATAATAAGGGTAATGCCTGTTAAATGACGTTAAATACTTATATTTCAAAGACTTACTTTCAATTAAATTATCGTAAGCTGATATAAGCTGTCACATTTAGGCTTGGTATTACCATGTTGTAAAATAAGCAATCGGACTAAGCAGGAGTAAAACTACTCTCTTGTTTTTAGCAATATAAAATCATATAAATTTTCCCTTATCAAACATTGGACGTTAATTAATTTTTTATAAGGAAATGCGAGATAATTGCTATATTGGAAGAATAATCAAATGCAAAGAAGATCTACATTCAAAAAAAGAACTACGGCTCAAGAGAAAGAAATAATTGGATTAATAAAAGACGCTGAAAAACATGGCGATAAGTTGGGGTATCGATGTGTCGCCCCTACTTTGTCTTTGCTTGCTGGAGAACACAGGGTACGCAATACATTTTTACTATTTTCTAATGGTATAGGCTGTGCGTACAATATTTGGAAAATACATGACCTTCCTGATAAATATACAGAGAATGAAGAATTAAGGGAAATAATAGGAGATTTATTCATTTACTCTGCCGAGGCTGGTGCATGCCGTTTTTGGAAAGAAGAAAAAACAGCAGATAACGAGCCTAAATGTAAAGAAGCAGATGAAATCAGAGATAAAGTCAGGGAAGAAGCTTTACAAAAATTAGGGTTAAAAAAGTAATATCATTGCTAAATCTTTTACTAATTTCTCATTTAATATTGTTATATTTAAACAGATATTTATTTGTAAAACGCATTTTTTAAATTTATTATTAGGGTAATTGATGTATCGTAAGTCATACAGGCTAAGTACTTATGCAATTACCCCAATATTTATTAGCAATAGACCAAGGAACTACTAATAGTCGCGCCCATCTTTTTAATCGTCATGCACACAATATTGGCTCTTATCAATTACCACTTAAGCAATTTTATCCACAAGAACAATGGGTGGAACAATCACCACTTGAGATGTGGGAAAATACAATCAATTGTTGCAAAGCAGTGCTCGCCCAACAACAAATTACTGTAAATCAAATTGCTGCAATTGGTATCACCAATCAACGCGAGACCACTATTTTGTGGCACAAAAAAACGGGTGAACCTCTTTATCCCGCGATTAGTTGGCAAGATAGAAGAACAGCAGATTACTGTGAGCAAAAAAATAAAAACCAACAAATTGCTAGTGAAATTCAAGAAAAAACTGGATTATTATTAGACCCCTATTTTTCTGCAACTAAAATTTCCTGGATTTTAGATCACGTTCCCTATGCACGCGAGCAAGCTGAAAAAGGTGAAATTCTCTTTGGTACGGTGGATACTTACTTATTGTGGCAATTAACCAAAGGTCAAGTGCACGCCACTGATGCAACTAATGCTTCTCGTACTCTATTATTTAATATTCATACGCAAAAGTGGGATGAAACACTGTTAAATCTTTTTAATATTCCTCAAAAGATATTACCAGTGGTGCATGATAGCAGCTCTTTTTTTGGTAAGACTCATGCTGATATTTTTGGCAGAGAAATTCCTATTACCAGCGTAATTGGTGACCAGCAAGCAGCCGTAGTAGGCCAGGTTTGTTTTAAGCCGGGTATGCTTAAAGCAACGTATGGCACAGGTGGTTTTATCGTATTAAATACAGGGAAAGAATGCATACGTTCTAACCATCATCTTATATCAACTATTGTTTATCGCCTTAATGGTGAAAGCACTTATGGTTTAGAAGGCGGCTTTTTTTCTGCTGGTACAATTGTAAAATGGTTAAGAGATCAATTAGGATTGCTGCATACTGCTTCAGAAAGTGAGGCAATTGCACGTTCTGTAACTAGTACTGAAAACGTTTATTTAATACCTGCATTTAACGGTTTAGGCGCACCTTATTGGCGCCCAGATGTAAAAGCAGCATTGGTGGGATTGCTCCAATCCACAACTAAAGCCCATATTGTTAGAGCTGGTTTAGAAGCCATTGCTTATCAATCGCGTGATTTAATTGAAGCCTTTCAACGTGATTTTGCTGCACCCATCACTGACCTACAAGTAGATGGCGGCATGGTAGCGAATACTTGGTTATTACAATTTTTAGCTGATATCTTAAATTTAAAAATTTGTAGACCGCGTTGCATAGAAACGACAGCAATGGGCGCTGCTTTTTTTGCAGGTTTACAACTTGGTTGGTATCAATCATTGGATGAAATTGCAACGTTGTGGCAAGCTGATGCAACTTTCATATCGCAGATGACAGAAGAAGCGCGCACACATCTTTATGCGAATTGGCAAAAGGCAATAAAGCAATTATTGCAGCCCTCATAAGAAAAAGGCATAGAGAAAATAAATCTATGGTAAGTAATGAGTTTATGTGGGCGCCCTGGGATATAAATACTCTTTATTATTTTTAATAAGTTGGAATTAAATAATAGCCAATGGCTAGTTTGGTGTTTTATCATGTCACTCTTTTGTTAAGCGGTAATTTTTTATCAAGGAGTAAGATAGAATGCACATGAGAAATCCGGATGGTATTGGCTACTCTTTAAAAAATAAATTAGTAGTTCTAGAAAAAGACATATATTCTTATTTACGCTCAGGCGTATCATCAATTGCAACAAAAAAACATTTACTTAAGTTATTAATAACTACTTTGCTTGAAGCAAGTGTGATATTAGGTTCTGTTTATGCGGGTTCTCAATTTATAGATGATGAAAAAGGGGCTGAAAATAGTCCTTTTATTGGGCCTTCCTTATTACTCCTATCAAATTTTCTTTTACGAACACCTGATATAACTGAAAAACATGTAAGAGGTTTATTGGTATTTGTTCGCGGCATTATATTTTCCCTTATGAATGCCGTATCTCGGACATGTTTATTTCATGAGGGAGGTCATGCACTTACAGCTTTATCGTTATTCAAGCAACCTAAACTGCATATTTCACTTAGTTCAACATGGTATGGTTTTAATGGCGGTAATACTTATTTTAGTGCAGGCAATGGTCTAACACAATTAGGGGAATTGTTTGGCAAGGAAAATAGCCATATTATTACTTCAGCAGCAGGCGCTGGCGAAATTATGTTAGAAAGTTACCTTGAATTGATAGTAGCACAGTGCCTTTCAGATGAATTTCTAGAAATTAAGACTTCTCTTAGATTGATGGTATTAGCCAATTTAATTTATAATCTTTATTATGCATTATCTGAGTATCTAGGGTGTGACAAAATCAAGGGTCATGATTTTTGTAAGTTGGATGAGGCGGGTTTTCCTCCTTATGCTGCTAGCCTTTTGATGTGCGGTAGTTTGCTAGCTCTACAAATAATGCTGTCAGCGACATCTAGATGTTATCGATATGCTAAAAATAAATGTAGTAATAGAGAAATTGAAGATATACGTATTGATGAGGAAGATTATCAAACTATCAATATTAATGAGGAAGATGGCGATAGAATAACAGAAGAAGACAATGTTTCTGCAGAAAACAGAATGCAATTTTTTTGATTCATTTATTATTTTAAACTTAAGTAGCATAGATTTAGTTAGTTAATCTAGCTAAATCTATATAACTTCTATAACTAATCATTACCTGGTTTAGGCGATTTAGCGTCAGGTGCTGTTATTGTTGATAGTTTATTGTCATGAAATAACGAATGCGTATGGTTTAATCTTTCTTTTAATCGTTCTTGTAAAAATTCAAAATTGGGAATAATCTCTTGAGGTAAAGAGGATAATAGTGGTTTCCAGCTTTTTATAAGTAAAGAGGACGTCTTATCAACTCCTAACTTATCCCTTATTATTTGATAAAGGAGATTTTCTAAATAATTAGCTCCTAAGTCATCCACTTTTCCTTCAAGCTTTAACGATTCAATGGCTTTTTGGCAATTTATTATTGCTTGCTCAATGTCTCTTATTTTACCTTCCTCTGAGACGTGACTTCTAACAAAACTTTTTGCATCTTCAGCATTAAAAAAGCTATATTCAAAGCCCAATTCATTTTTATATTCCGTTTTATCCTCATTTTGTTCAAGGTAAGAGGCCTTTTTTTCGCCTCGTATAATGAAACCTAATTTCTGACACAATTTAGCGATTTCTTCATGAGGGGTGAATAATTCTAATTTTTTTACTCGTTGTTCTTTCATAATAACTTGAATAATTTCTCTTAAAGCGATAGCAGCAGCATCAATTTGGTAATTCTCTGGGTTTAAATCAATAGAAAGAAAGCCTATATGCTGGATTACAGAGGTATCAGGTTCTAAATCAGCAGTGAAAAGTAGCTTACTTCCAAAATAAGCAAAAAATTTATTATCCTCTCTTCTATAAAAAATAGAATCATCTTTTTCTTGAAGTAAATCAGGAAATACAGCTTGATATTTATCAGTAAGCAAAGGAATTTCATTTGCTATTTTAGCAACTTCATCATCTATGATATTGTAAACATAACGCTCTATTAAATAATAATCCCCTTCATTTTTAGATCGTTTTAACCAGTCGGGAAAAAGAGCTTCCTGTGAAAAGCCATAGGTGTCTGCTAAATGGAATGCAGCGTGGTTACCACCACTTTGCGTTAACTGTATTCTTTTAACACCTGCTTCTTTCGCTATCTTTTCGAATTCTTCATAGAAAAGTTTAGCATAACCTTTACCTTGATAATCTTTATGAATACCCATAGAACAATATTCAGCTATATGTTTATAATGACCAGCTCCAAATTTTATTCTTCTTACTCCAACAACTTTTTCTTCTTCATTAACGAGAACATAAATATCACTTGCTTTTTCTAAACGTTTATATTGAGTAATAAATTCTTCTTTAGATTGTGGAGGAAATGACATCCATTGAGCAACATGGCTTTGCATCCAAATTTCCCATATGGCTTCGTAATCACTTTCTGTCGCTTTACGGATTTTAGGCATAAGTTTTCCTCGGCTTATTTCTCTATTATAAGCCATAATAAACAGCTCAAAATGGTAATTTATAACTTTATGTAATATTTAAAAAAAACTATAAATGCTCTAGAAATTAGCTTCGCAAGCTATCAATGTATATCTCTCATAAAAGATAACCAATGATCTTTTCAATCAAAGCCGCCTTTGAGGAAACATCGAATTTATTTTTTAAACTTTCTAAATAGTGCTCAACTGTGCGCGTAGAGAGGTTTAGCATGTTTGCTGTATCTCTTGCTGTTTTGCCTCGTATAAGATAACTCAATACTTCCTTTTCTCTAGCAGTTAAATGAATATTATTATAGAGGTGCTCAATCTTAATGGAGGGTGGTTTTTTCTCAATTAATGGCTCGTATAATAAGCCAAATTTAGTTATTTTTTCTAATGTAATAGGAAGGCTATGCTGTCTTTCTACAATACCCAAACCGAATGTGCCAATTAGTTTATTTTCTTCATTATACCAAGGCATTTTAATAGAAAGTGCTTGCCAAAAAACATTATCAGTTAACCTGACACACTCTTCTGATAAAATTTTTAAATGCTGATTAAGTAATATATCTTGATCATTTTCTAATAAGCATTTCGCATAATGTGCATGAATAAAATCCGAAACAGATTTACCTAATACATCTTTAGCAGCCAAAGCACCTAAATGTTCTGCTTCTGATTCATTTAAATTTTGATGTTCACTTTTGTAATTTAGAAAAAAAACATTACAGGGAAGATTAAGAATATCTTTTACACGGAATCCCGTAGGTGTGCCACTAACCTGGAACGGATTGGATTCAGGTTTCACCAGTTTTATTCCTTTTCTGTAGCAATAAATCTGTAGTTCAGGGCTGGTGTCCAATAGTTTAATTACCATTTTTAAAACTTATTAATTAATTTGTATTTAAATTGAGCATACTTGCCGCCTATTCTACGAGGCTTGTGAATAGTTCAACAGGGTATAAAATACGGTATTCAAATCAATAAAATAGCAGTACAAACCCTAGTTAAAACAATACATAACGAGAGAGTAAAATGTTAACAACATATTTTGAAAATCAATACATTAGTAAAGTTATATTTATAGAAAATGTCATTTATTTTCCGTTCTCAATAATGAAGCTTTTGATAAGGTAAGTGAGATTTTTTACCAAGCTAAACTTACGTAAGTTTATTAATAGGATTTTTTCCATTTGTAGCCTAAACTATAATTAGTAATTTAACTTCTACAGTAGAGGTATAGGTGCAAAATACTAAGCAATATGCTTACCAATTTATGTTGCGAGGCATTAACTGTGCAAGTTGCGTTGCTTCCATAGAGACGCATTTAAATAAATTACCGCATGTTACTCATGCCCAAGTTAATTTTGTTGATAAAAGTTTAATAGTTTTTGCCGATAAAGAAATTGATATTCATATTTTAATAAAAGCGATTGAAAATCTAGGATATGGCGCTGAATATCTCGTTAATCAAGATCAAGCAGAAAAAGATAAACAAGAGGTTTATCATCAAGAATACAAAAAAATAATTCGAAAAACCCAATTTGCTTTCCTCATAGGCATTCCTATTTTTATCGTTAGTATGTTTAATTTCCTTCCGGAAATAACAACAACTTGGGGTTATAGTATTAATTGTGTTTTTGCTTTGCTAAGTTTAGCCGTATTGATTTATTCAGGCGGCCACTTTTTTAAAGGGGCTTTAGTCGCTTTCATTAATCACTCAGCTAACATGGATACATTAATAGCAATTGGAACAGGGATAGCTTGGCTTTACTCTGTTATTGTATTGTTATTTTTATCTTTTCTCCCTCCTATTTCTCATCATGTTTATTTTGAAGCTTCTGTCGTTATCATTGCTTTAGTTAATTTAGGTAATTTGCTTGAAATGCGTGCAAAGAGGCATACTAGTGAAGCAATAAAAAAACTTATTCATTTACAACCTAAAACGGCTCGTTTGCTCAGAGAAAATCAAGAAATAGATGTGCCAATAGAAACTATACAAGTTAACAATTTAATTCGTGTAAGGCCAGGTGAAAAAGTTCCACTTGATGGTGTAATAGTTGAAGGTGAGTCAGCGATTGATGAATCAATGCTGACAGGAGAACCATTAGCAAAACAAAAACAAGCAGGCGATAAAGTAACAGGTGGAACGTTTAATAAAAATGGAAGTTTTATTTTTAAAGTAACTCACGTTGGTAAAAATACCGTGCTTGCACAAATTATTCAATTTATCCAACAAGCGCAACAATCTAAGCCGCCTTTAGCTAAATTAACTGATAAAATAGCCTCGTATTTTGTTCCTGCCGTATTAATTACTGCCATTATTACAGCTCTTATGTGGTTTAATTTTGGTCCTCAGCCTAAGATTATTTACATGCTAATTACCTCTATGGCGGTTCTTATTATTGCTTGTCCTTGTGCATTGGGCCTTGCGGTACCTATTTCTGTAATGGTTGGCATAGGAAAAGCAGCCGAAAATGGCATATTAATTCGCGATGCAAGTGCATTACAGCTTGCAAGAGAAATGGAAATAATAGTACTTGATAAAACAGGAACTATCACAAAAGGACAACCACAAGTTACCCATATTTATCCTGCAAACAGTGAAGATGAAAATCGCTTGTTACAATTAGCAGCTAGCTTAGAAAAAAATTCCTCACATCCTTTAGCTGAAGCAATTATCAGAAAAGCTCAAGAAAAAAAGATAAATTTTTTAGATACTAGTGAATTTTATTCAACCCATGGTCAGGGAGTAAGAGGAATTATCGAAGGAAAATCCATTTATCTGGGTAATGAAAAATTCATGCAGGTAAATGATATCTTGCTAGGCGGCTTAAAGCAGCAGGCGGACCAATTAGCTGCATTTGGCGAAACGCCCATTTATCTAGCACAAAATAATAAAATTATTGGTATGTTAACCATTGCAGATCCCATCAAGCCAGATTCCAAAAAAGCTATTGCGCAATTACAAGCGAGAGGCTTGCGCATTATCATGTTAACGGGTGATCATAAAGCAACTGCTCAGGCTATCGCTTCACAAGTAGGTATAAAGGAAGTATTAGCAGAAGTATTACCTGAAGACAAAGCTAACAAAATAATTGAATTACAAGCGAGTGGTAAAAAAGTGGGAATGGTAGGCGATGGTATTAATGATGCACCTGCTTTAGCTCAAGCTGATGTTGGTTTTGCGCTTAATACGGGAAATGATATTGCAATAGAAAGTGCTGATATTACATTAATGCAAACGTCATTAACCAGTGTTAATACTGCAATGGCTATTTCTGCCTTCACTATACGTAATATGAAGCAAAATTTGTTTGGCGCTTTTATTTATAATGTAATAGGCATTCCTATTGCTGCAGGCATTTTATATCCCTTTTTTGGTTTATTATTGAATCCAATGATAGCAGGAGCTGCTATGGCGCTTTCTTCATTAACTGTCGTTACTAATGCCAATAGATTGCGATATTTAAATGTAAAGAGAGAAACAGCATGACATTTTTAATAAATAGCATAGGCATTGCATTAATCATTTTTATTATTGTATGGTTTTGGTTACCAAGAAAGGTATAGCAGCTAGTAAACAGGACATAGCAAGCTATGCCCTGTTTTAACATTAACTTGCTTTAGTCAAATTTTTAGATATTTCACCAATTAAATTAACGTCGGTAGGATCAAGTGATAAAACAGGTGCATCTTCTGCAAAATTTAAATTAGAAAAATCTATCCATACTACGTTAGGCGCAGTAGTAGAATTAAAATAATAAATTTTGTTAGTGACATCAGCAATAGATACCCAGCGTGTTGCCCAAGCATCTTCTGTTTTGTTTCCTGAAGTATCAACTGCACCAAATGGAACAGTCACAGTACGTATAACTGATAACACGCCCGCAATAGCTTCTAAAGTGGAAGTGGGTTGTGGTAGGGTTTTTAAATAAGCAGAAGCACGTACAAATCGGCTGAGCGGATCTGGATCACCTGGCAAGGGTAATTTGCCACCAAAGCCTTGATAACGTTTTAAATTTTCTAATTGAACATTATAAGCAGGCTCATTTGTCATAACTTTATATTGCGGACTGTGATAAATTTTCATCTTGCCATTTAAAAATTCTATGATGGCTGAGTCGCCTGTCGCATCTTCTAATGCTAGATGTAGAGGCCATTCTCTATCACTTGCTTTCATTGAAACAATTTGTAATTTTTCAGTTGCTTTTACTGCTTCATCCACTGTTTTGAAATTATCTAATACATATTGTGACCATAGTAAATTAGAAAGAGCCGGTTTACCTGGCTCAGGTTTTGGATATTCTGTTTTGCTTAAATAAAGTAAATGAGCGGCTAAGCCCTGCTCGTTTAAACCATCGGATACGGCATTGGTTTGAAAGGCAGTTACCACTACGCTGCCATATTTAGATTTCCAAGTGAGTGAATTATCCCCTGCTTCGCCATTTCTCTCTATGCCTCTTGGGAAAACCATAATACGGGGTTGGTCTGACGTGTAAAGGTCAGTAGAGCGAGCAACGACATTTGCTTGATTATTTTGATTCCAAAAAACCGTGGTGCAAGCATCTGCATTTATCGCAGCTAAGCTAGCCGCTGTGCCAAAGGCTAAGCTTAACTTTGTAAATTTGCTTTTCATATTTAGTAATTCCTTTTACTAAAAATAGTATTTTAACATAAGTTGATGTCTTTTTTTTAAATGCATACAATATATAGCCCTATTCCAGGAAACATGCTAATGCAAGGAAACGATTTACAATCATTATCCATGCGCTGGAAACATTCAGAAAAGCGCCGGTATTATCATATTGTCCTCTCCCAAGATTTATTTGGAGATTGGGTTATCACTAAGGCCTGGGGTGGCTTGAGTAAACCGAATGGCCGTATCACTCATGTTGCTTGTACTTCTCATGAGGAAGCAGCAAAAATTGTTCATAGGCTAATAAAATTGCGTAAAAGTCGTGGCTATGAATTAATTACGGATATGGGAAGCGATAATTAGCTTTTTTCAAGCCGATTTAGCGTTTTATCAATATGTCTTTCTAATTGCATAGATAGTTTAGCAATAAAGTTTTGATTAATACCCTGTGTTAATTCGCTGCTATTTTTAAGCAAGAATAAAATAGCTTCACCCTGTTTTTTGATTAATTTTTTTAATGCAGGATAAGCATAATCAATTTCGTGACATAATTGTTCCCAATGTCTTGGTAATACTTGATCTGCTTCATATTTATTTCCTATTTTCATCGCCATTTTATCCGTCAAAGCTGGATAAATTCGAGTGCATAACAAATCATAAAAAGGCGCTAATGTGATTTGTGAATTCGGTTTGTAAAGTAAAGAAAAATTCTTTCCATGCGCATCCATATTGCCGATTAAATAATTAAATACCAAGGCAGCAGCCAATTTATTTCTATCAATGGCAGGTTGAGTTGTATTTGATAATAAATTAAATACCTCTTTAAACCCTGGCCCTCCTTCACTTTGATATTTTTTTATTGAAACAACCCCTAGAGCCTGGCAAAAATCTTCTTGATGTATGCGCTCTACCTCATTATCTATAATTTTTCTGTCGTAACGCTCAATTAATAAAAAGGAAGTATCTTTAATTTGCCTAATTTCAACTGAAGGGGTGGTTAGCCCCATTTCTGCGCCTAATTTTAAGCAAAAATATTCATTTTCCACTATGTTTTGCAAACCAGGAGCGGCTGGTTTTAGAATATGCGTCGTAGGACAGCCGTGCTTGGGAAGAGCTATTTTATTATCAATTAAGCAAACTGCTGCTTTATCGTGTACACCTGCTAGCGATAAACGTAATCCTTCAAAACCCATGAACAGAGGTTTTTTAGGTAAAGCTTGTATATGCTCATATAATTCTTGTTCAGAAATAGTTTTTCCTTCAAGGGGAACGCTTTTAGTTAATTGTACCGCTTCCTCTAAATGATGAAATGAAATCGCACCAGCACAGTCATAGCCTATTGCTTTTAGTAAAGCAAAGGTATTGTGGTGGCTAATTCCATAACGCATTCCTATTGCGCGTTTAGTTGCGTCACTTTCTGGCAATAGGCCCCCAAAAAAAGCTTCACATTCTATTTCACCATAGCTTTCTTCACGGATAGGCATGTTAAGTGAAATTGCATTGGCTGCCCCTCTTTCATAGGTAAATGTCATTTTGCCATTGATAGTTTGGCCCAATTTACCTACTGGGTTTCCATTTAATCGAACGGATAATTCTTTCATTCTTTTAATTCACTCTGAGAAATTGGCATGATGGGATTAAACTTAATTCCCAACATATGAGCAACAAGCAACGCTTTTTCTAATTGGCAGCTAGGCTTACCTTTTTCTAATTCTCTAACAAAGCGTTCGCCAATGCCTGAGGCGGCTGCTAATTCACTTTGGGTTAAGCCTGCAGCCTTTCTAGCGCGTTTAATTAATTTTCCAAACTCTTGAGCGTTGCGCATGATGCGTCCTGATCGGGATGTTTTCTTCATTATAGCGCATTTTTTTGCATAAACAACCTGATCGGTACGTTTTTAGTTTTTTTTAATACTTTTATATTGAATCATCCCGAGCGGGATGGTACAAAACTAACTTATTCACTTAAAAAGCTTTAATAGGAAGCGCTATGGACAAACCTTTATTGCCTACTGTAGTGCTGGAAGAAAAATCAGTAAGTAAATTGGTAAGCAATCCCTATTTGCGTGCTGCGACGAGTGATAATACTCGCCTAGCTTATAGAAGCGACATTAGAGAATATGAAAAATGGGGCGGCGTGTTACCTGCTAACCCTGAGCAAATAGTGAGGTATTTGGAAGCAAAAGCGGTTGAATTAAGTTTTCGTACCTTAGCTCGCCGGTTAGTGTCACTGAGAAATTGGCATAAATGCCAAGGATTTGTGGATCCTACAGCGCATCCTATGATAGCTAAAACATTATTAGGAATAGCAAGGATACACGGTAAACCTAAAGATAAAGCTCCTCCTCTTACGCCTGATCATTTATGTCAAATTGCACAGTATTTACAAGCTGAAAAAACGCTAGCTGCCGCACGGGATAATGCTCTACTGCAAATAGGTTTTTTAGGTGCTCTAAGACGTAGTGAATTAGTTGCTATTCAAATTGAACATATTAAATGGGAAAAAGAAGGAATAGAAATTTTACTCCCTGTTTCAAAAACAGACCAGACACACCAAGGGCAATATTGTGCTATCCCTAATGGTAATCAAAAATTATGCGCTGTTAGTGCTTTAAAACATTGGTTGAACAAGGCAGAGTTAAAAACAGGCCCTTTGTTTAGACGTATTTTAATTAATGGGGAATTGGGCACTAAAGCACTAACGCCTCTTTCTGTTAATCATATTCTAAAGCAGCGCGCACAAGAAGTAGGTATTCAAGATGCCATCTCATTTCGTAGCCATAGTTTGCGTCGAGGTTTTGCAACTAGCGCTGCTAAAGCTGGTGTTTCGCTCCAATCCATTATGCGTCATGGTCGTTGGAAGCAAGTTAGCACTGTCATTGAATATGTAGAAGCGGGCGAGCGCTTTGTTGATAATGCAGCGAATAAAATTTTGGATGAGTTTTAATCATAAGGTACTAGGAATTTCCTTCAGAACAGGCAAAACCATTGCACCTCTTGATACAAGTCGCCTACTAGAGGATTCATGTAGGACTAATAGATTACATCCTTAGCTATACAAAAAATTATTAAATGCAATTAGAAGTTGTTATGAGCTTTTAATCTTGCTAAGCAAGTATTTTTGATTAAATGGAGGTGTATTATATTCCTCTCTTAGCAGACGTACTGGGGCTCTCGCTTTCAGATGAAGATGAACTTACTTGTTTGGTGTAATATTCATATTGTGCTTTAGTTACATTAACTAACAATTCAAAGGTTTTTGAGTTTTTCCCCACGGAACTTACCGTAAATGTTACTTGTATAAAATTTTTAGGATCTTTTTGCTTGCATATCATATTAGAGAAAATACTATTTTCAATGTGGGTTGGGCATTGATTAGTATATAAGCTCACTTTTTCTGGCATTTCGTGTACATCGCAAAAATCAGTATGAATAGAGAGAACTGGAGAGAGTTCTTTTATATTATCTAAAAGCAGATAACGATCAAGCGGGTTCCATGTCATGGAAAGAATATTAGATGGATATACATATATTTTATTTATATTTAAGTAATTTAAAATATTTTTAATTTTAGCTAATGTTGCGGTATCGAACCAAGATTGTTTGATTAAAGTAGTATGATTAATGATATTACGTACATGTTCGTAACTATATTCTTTAATCATCTCATTAAAGTAGGCAGTTATATCTTGATTCGGATATTGTACAGTTCTTAAACCTACATTATATATATCGCTAAGGTTTATTTGACGACATAGGTGAGTATTACTTTTAAGAAACGATGGTAAATTTTCGAAAAATAATTCTTTACTCGGATGATTTCTAGTAAATTCTCTAAATGCATACCAAAATTTATATACATTTTTGCTATTATCAATCAATATAATTTTGGGGGTATTTCGAGTATTACCTAGCTGACAAGCCAAAGAAATGGCTCTAAAACCAGAGGTTGCAATAAGAGCAATCTTATCATTTAGTTCGCGATAATCATTTCTACAGGCATGCATGGATCATTACCTATAGCATAAGTATTCAAAGAAGTGAGTTCATTATTAGATAGATGTACTATGCCATACTTTTTTTTTGCAAAAAAAGTTCGAGCATATTTTTGTAAATTAACAGCGGCAGTATATTTTGAAGGATCTGCTCCAAGGTCGTCATTTGTGTGTTTATGATTGCGATCTTGCATAATTAATCTCGAAGTTATGTATTATAATTTTTTGGTAATATACCATTTTGTTATTTAGGTAAAATTAAGAATATATTAAATGTATAATAAAATTACTTAGGGTCTTATATAAAAATATCAATAACTTATCTCTAGCTTTATTACTAATAGGTGATGAGAATTCCCTTAGGTAGCTTATCTATTGCATTTGCAAATGATAATCATTATCATTTGCATCATAAAGATAAGGACTGCCTATGAAAACAGCGACGCTTCCTGCTTACGACATAGAAAAAAATCAAATTAATCGTCTTTTGCATGCGTGTGTACGCGAAGAGCTTTTACCTCATGCATTACATGAGGATATGTTAATTGTTCCCCTGAAGGAAAATCAGAAATTACTTTTAGCAAATCATGTAAAGACTTATTTATTAGGAAAAATTCATATAGGCGGTGATGTCATTCTTGTCTCAGATAATGAATCCATCAGATTAAAAAGCGTAAACCACTTACTGGATTTGCTAAAAAAAGAATTTGAAGGTTTAGTCAATCAAGAGCAGTGGCAGCAGTTTGTTGATGAAATTAGTAATAGTGTAACTAATGAAGCGTTATCTCAACCTTATCTGCATCATTTCAACCATGAATTAACAGTAGGTATGTTAAAGACGAGAACTAAACGATTAACGGATTACATTAAACTTTTGCCACTTCATTTACGCTTAGCATTTTTTGAGCGCTGGGCAGCGAAAGGTCATCCTTATCATCCTTGTCACAAAACAAAATTAGGATTTAGTCGTCAAGCTTATTTGCAATATTCGCCTGAATTTCATCAAGATATTTTCTTACCCATGTTAGCGATTGCTAAATCTATTTGCCATGTTGAAAGTGAGGAAGAAATAGATTATTTAAATTGGTTTACAACACATTATTCTGAGCAAGCACACGCTTGGCAGGGGAAAATGCAGCAAGCTGGATTATCAGTGAATGATTACTATCCTTTGTTTGTGCATCCTTGGCAGTATAAAAATGTATTAACAAAATTATTTGCTCCCTTATTTGAAAAGAAACAATTAGTGTTTTTCTCAGACATTACGATTGCAACTAAAGCTTCTTTATCTTTTAGAACAATGATAGTAAAGGACAATGATACCTCTCCGCATATTAAATTGCCTGTTGCTATCCGCAGCACCAGTGCTATGCGCACAATTTCTCCGGCTTCTGCAGAAAATGGACCTAAAATTAGTCGTATGATGAGGGATATATTGGCTTCTAACCCTAAAATAAATCAAAATATTAAATTAGCTTATGAAAGTTGTGCATTACATATAAAAAATTATCAAAGCGATGTTGCTAAACATCTAGCAGTCATTTATAGGCAAAATCCAGCAACGTTGGTGCAGCCAAGTGATATGCCTATCGTGTTAGCCGCTTTATTTGAGCCCTCTCCTCTTTCAGGTTTACCTTTGTTTATAGAAATAATTTATGAGGCAAGGGGTGTCACTTTAGAAGCAGCAAAATCATTTTTTAAAAATTATTGTGAGAAGGTGGTAAAAGCCTATTTAGACTTATTCCTAATTTACGGCATTGCTTTAGAAGGTCACCAACAAAATACTATCGCTGTCTTTTCCAAGAATGAAATAAGGTATTTTATAGCTAGAGATTTAGGCGGTTTGCGTTTGCATGAAAATACATTAATGGATAAAGGTTATTCCATTACTGCTTATCCAAATTCAGCGACCATTACCGATGATAGACAAGAAGTAGTTAATAAGTTTTTACATAGTATTATTCAATATCATTTAGGTGAATTAATTTTACTTTTAGCGCGCCATTACCAAGTTTCTGAAAACACGTTTTGGAAGATAGTAAAGCAGCAATTAATGGAACGATTTAATCACTTAAAAGGCCAAGTAGATATAGCAAGATGGCAACAGGAATTTTCTGCTATTTTTGAGCAAGACTGGCAATTTAAAGGATTAATGCGTATGCGTTTAAATGATGTTTATAGCAATTATATTTACCTCAATTTAAAAAACCCCTTGAGGGATTGCTAAGTGTTACAAATAAAATATTGGAAAAATCAGTTACACATTTTATGGCTAGGACAGGCAGTTTTAATGACAATGCTCGCTATGAGCTTGCCTTATTGGCCTCTCTATATTGCAAAACTTGGCAAATACACTAATAGCGAAATTCATTTTTGGAGCGCTGCAATTTATGCAGCACCTTTTATTACTTCAGTATTAAGTTCGCCTTTGTGGGGAAAAATAGGTGATAAGCACGGATATAAACCTATGGTAATACGTGCCTGCTTAGGTCTTTTTATCACCCAAACATTAATTTTATTTTTTTCTAATGTGGTATTAATTTTTATTTTCCGTTTACTACAAGGTTTGTTAGCAGGGTTTATTGTTGCTGCCCAAGCTTGGGCTTTAGCTATTACACCTAAGGAAGCGCAAGGAGCAACCATGGGTAAATTACAATCCGCTACAGCTATAGGAAATTTATTAGGACCATTGCTTGGTGGTGTCATTGCTAGTTTTTTTGGATATCACGCTATCTTTAGTGGCTCTTCTCTGATTTGTGCTTTAATTACTATTTTCTTTGCTATTTTTTTAATTAATCCAATAATAGAAAAAAAGACTATCCATCATACTATTTCTACTTCTTTAGCCTCTCCTTCAGCTTGGCATATTACTGTCATTTCTTTTTTACTCGTGATTGCATTAATGCAATTAGCAAGAGCCATGATTACACCTACTTTTTCGCTTTTTGTTACTGAGCAATTAGGTGGAAGTGATATAACAGTAGGTATATTGTACGCAGCAACGGGTTTCATGGTGTTTTTAACGGCCTCTTTTTGGGGAGGATTTTTTGATAAACGAATAAATAAAGGCTATTCAATACATTTTATTATTGCTCTCTTACTACTAAGCTGCTCCCTATTGCAATTTCTTCATGCTTATGTTGCTAGCCTATCCGGCATATTTATATTACGTATTTTATCGGGAATATGTTTAGGCGCGCTTTTACCTATCTTGTTACGTTTATTAGCTGAACAAGGTGAAAGTTACGAACGAGGCTCCTTTCTAGGTTTAGGCAATAGCGCTAATAAACTAGGTAATTTATTAGGTATTTTGATTGGCGCTTACATGGAATTGCAATTTGGTTATGCAAATAGCTTTTTGCTTGCTTCATTACTTTATCTTATAGGCGCTATGCTGATTGTGATGCAAATGATACCGTTTAAATTGAAATTAAACCGAGGGTTGACGTATGAATCCTAGGACAATCTCCTTCGAATTATTACTCATTTCTACTTGGTTTTTAGGCGTCATGGCAGTTAAATTTATATTGCCTTCTTTACCCAATATTGCTGAGCAATTACACACTAGCCCTACACTAGCTAAATATACAATTAGTATTTTTTTATTAGGCAAAGCAACTGGCATGTTAGCTTTTGGTCCATTATCTGAAAGATACGGCCGTAAACCATTTATGTTATTAGGCTTAGCACTTTTTAGTTTAGGTAATATATTAGCTTTTATTGCTAATCAAATTGAATTTTTATTATTTGCCAGATTAATACAAGGTTTAGGCGTTAGTGCGACAGTAATGATAGGTCGCGCTATGGTAAATGATATGCACGAAAGTAAAAAAGCAGTTCAAGTATTCAGTTATATTTTTTTCTCAGCATCTATCATTATTGTTTTTCTGCCTATGATAGGTGGTTTTCTTGCTGCTCATTATCCATGGCGTATAGCGTTTATCGCTATGTCAGCTTATAGTGGTGGAATATTTATTTTAAGCGTTTTCTTTTTACAGGAGACTCATACACCAGACAAAGAAATTAATTTGCACCTCAGTCAATTATTTAGCCATTATAAAACTATCATTCGCCATCCTCTTTTTCTTGGATATGTGCTATGTTCAGTTTTTATGATAGCGGGTGAATCTGCCTTTAATACAGCCTCATCATTTTTATTAATCAACACGTTTGGTTTATCTAAAACAACATTCGGGTTTTTAATTACTTCGTTAGCTATAGGCCATTTAATAGGGACTTTATTTTGTGGTCGATTAGTAAAAAAATATGACTTAGCTAATATGATGGGTATAGGTGTTTCTATCTTAGCTATATCTGCATTAACTATGGTTTCATTTGTGTATGTTGGGCAAATTAATGTTTGGTTTATTATGATACCTATGATTATTTTTTATATTGGCACTGGGTTTGTAATGACCATTACTGCCGTCGGTGCAGTCATTCCTTTTCCAAAAATGATAGGGATATCATCTGCTGCTTCATTATTAATTAATTTTTCATGCTCAGCGTTAAGTAGTGCTGTTATGAGTCATTTACCTACCTACACTGCCAAGCCAATGAGCTTATTAATTGCAACTTGTGGTGCGTCTGCTTTTCTTGCATGGTTTTTATTAATTAGACCTAATAAAAAGATGAAGATGGTTAAAAATACATTACTCACAGCATAGACATTATGTAAAATAATAATTATTCTTATTTAAATGCCAGTTTTTGGATTGAAGTTATTTACAAGTCTTGTTAGCATCCACGCCATCGCAAAATTAATGGAAATTATATAGTGAGTAAATATAAGCAAGTAGCGGAGGCTTTGGTTGAATATATTTTTGCAGCCACCAGTAAGGGAACGCTGCTTGAAGGCTTGAAAAAATATAAAGTTAGACCTTTTGAAGATGCTGAAAAAATATTACCTCTGCTTTCAGAAAAAGATAGAAAGGCAATTGAAGAAGGATTTAATGATCAAAAAACAATAATAGCTACTCTTTTAAAAACCGAATTTCCTCTGCAAGATCCTATTTTAATCAAAGAAAAAATTAATAAACTGAATGAATA
>BMAH01000006.1 GCA_014132615.1 Gammaproteobacteria bacterium | reverse complement strand
TCATTCCTGTACTCTTGCGCAGATTTCTGTCATCGAATTATTAAACATCTACAGGGACAGCATCATGATCGGGTGGCAGTATCGCGTTCGGCTAACAATAGCGTCAGAACCACCATCACGCTACTGCAATATCCCTTTGAAATCCACCGCCAGCCGTCTGAGATCTAATCGGTTAAGGAATAAGGAATAAACCATCCAGGCGCTGACTGCGGCTAAGTCGGAAAATTGGGGAGGGATGTATTTGGGCGGTGTGATAATGCCTTCGTCTTGTAAATCGGATAAAATGTGTAAATCTTCTAAGGTGGTTTTACCCACAAATAATAATGGAATTCGTTTAACTAACCCGCGCTGTACAGCCAAGCGCATAAAATTATAAATTAAGATAAACCCTTTGCTATACGATAAATCTTTAGTATAAGGGCCACCGCTTGGGGTGCTGCCTCTAAAAACTCTTACCGTTGACTGATAGCTATCACTTTCAGTTAACCCTTGATCTAAATAAAATTGATAGACGTCAAAAAAATTGGCTCCTTCTTCTGCCATATTCACAGCGGTAATGCGATTAGTTAAACGACGCACCCGGCCGGGATAGGAAGAAAAAGTGAAAATTTCAGTGATAATAGCTAAGCCTTCTTGCGTAATGGTAGAAGAAGGAGGTCCTTTACTGAGAAAAGTACAAATAGGCTGTGCCATTCCATTTAGCGTCGTGCCTAAATGCACCCAGCCTTCATGAATTTCAAACGTACGAATTTCACGTAAACTAAACTTCAATCCTTCATGAATTTTTATTCTATCTGCGCCCGCTGCAGCATCTGCAATAATACCATCGCTCAATTCAACTCTGATGCTTTCGCCGTCTGAGAAATATTCACCTAATCGCTCGCGTAAAATTTCTACCACTTCCTTACTGGTATAAATTTCATCGTCTGCAGAACTTGTCACTTGATCTTTAATATTCGCCAACGTATCGGTAACAAGCGTGGCTAAATCTTTTAAAGTGGGCGCACCCACGTGAAAAGCATCCAAAGAACTACCATATAATTCTTGCGATACTTCCGTAAATTTAGGCGTGCCGCGTGCTGCCAACATTTCTACCACACGCGTATACTCATAACACATACGCTGCATAATGCTGCCTACACCGCTATATTGACCTAGCTTACGTCTAATATTTCTATCAATATCGTGAAACTCTTCCATCTTTTTGATGGGGTCAAATCCAAGCGGGTTTTTTTCTTGGTAATAATCTTGATTGATGGGGGGCAGTTTTTTACATTTATGCTTAAAGAAATAATGCTCAATTTCGGCATCCCATTTCAATGCATCTAAAATACGAATGGGTTTTTGTGCCGCAACAATACGCTCTGAGAGCTCGTGTATGGCTTGCTCGTATTCGCCTATTATTTCACTATTTGGCATGACGCATCCTTTTCACTCGCTCTTTTCCCTATTATAGTGAATTTTTGCACTCCATGTGGAAAGTAATGCGTTTAATCTTCTGCAAACAAGGACTTACGGCGTTCACGCTCAGAAGCACAAGGTACGCAAAATTTAAATCCTAATGTTTGACGAGCTTCAGGCATGTCATCACCGCATTCCATGCAATGCTTAGTACCTTTTACTACTTGACCCGCATTTTGGCGAATTTTCTTCAACGCCCACGTTATTTCATTGTCCATTTGGAGATTGGCTAAATCAATGTCATCGGCCATTTTTAATACTCTAGCTTGTTAAAAAAGGGTGGCCATTGTACTTGAAACGGTCAAGGTGTCAAGCGATCAAAAAATCGCCAAATTGGCATTGCATAGCCGTGATAGCAGCAAGCGAGGCCGTCTCTGTACGCAAAATTCGCGGCCCCAATTGTAAAGCTTGAAAACCCTGCTGTTCTGCCGCTGTCTCTTCATTTCTACTCAATCCGCCTTCAGGACCGATTAATAAAGCAATGGAATGTATATTGGAAAGAGGCAAAGATGTCTTTTTGGTATGAGGTGACAAGATTATTTTTAAATCAGCCTGCGCTTTAGCTATCCAATCAGTTAAGGTAATTGCCGGCATTAAAATTGGCAATGTATTACGCCCGCATTGCTCGCATGCACTGATAATAACAGACTCCCAATGCGTTAATCGTTTTTCTTCTCTCTCTTTGTCCAATCTAACATTGCAGCGCTCTGTGATGATGGGAGTGATTTTTGCTACTCCTAATTCCACTGCTTTTTGAATAATAAAATCCATTTTTTCGCCGCGAGCAATGCCTTGCGCTAATTCGATAGAAAGGGGTGATTCTTTCTGAGTGGGGATAAATGTTTCTAATTTCACTGAAACAAATTTTTTATCAATAGCCGTGATTTTTGCTGGATATTCACCCTGTTCTTTTCCATTAAATACGCTAATTTCCTCACCCACTTTAGCTCGTAACACGCGTGCTAAATGATGACTGGCTTTTTCATCCAGTTGTATTTCAGCAGATACTATAAGCGGTTGCGGCTGATAAATCCGAGTCATAAGCAACCTGACTCCTTATCGATTAATAGGTATTCTTTAACAGGTACGCCGCCTATTAAATGCTCTTGAATAATGCGTTCAAGGACAGCCGGTGTGCAAGAGTGATACCACACTCCTTCTGGGTAAACGACAGCAATAGGCCCTTTTTTACAAACCCGTAAACAATTGGCCTTAGTGCGATAAATCCCGCCTTCGCCGACTAAATTTAATTCTTTTAAGCGGTTTTTTAAAAATTCCCAGGCGAGGTGCCCCTCAGCCAAGCTGCAACACTTGGGCACTTCTTGATCACAACAAAGGAAAATATGCCTTTTAATTTTATCTAAATGGAGAGTTTCTATGCGTTGTTTTAATATCTCATCCATTGTCAGCTAGCCTTACCATCATCATTTGCATTATGATACTGACCCTCTTTGAGAAGTATGGTAGTCAAAAACAGTGAATAAGCTTTACATCCAAACACACGGCTGTCAAATGAATGAGTATGATTCCAGCAAAATGGCGGAAGTGCTGCTTGCGTCTCATCAATTAGTGAAAACTGATAATCCTGAAGAAGCAGATGTGTTATTATTAAACACTTGCTCCATACGTGAAAAAGCGCAAGATAAAGTTTTTTCCGAATTAGGCCGCTTTCGCGCCTTAAAGGTTAAAAAACCTCACCTCATTATTGGTGTAGGAGGTTGCGTCGCCAGCCAAGAAGGCAAAGCCATTTTAGACCGCGCGCCTTTTGTCGATTTAGTGTTTGGCCCCCAAACTATCCATAGATTAGGTGAAATGCTTGCCAAGCGTAAAGAAAAACAACGATCTATTGTCGATATTAGCTTCCCAGAAATAGAGAAATTTGATCGCCTGCCCGAACCCCGCGCAGAAGGGCCAACTGCCTTTGTAACTATTATGGAAGGCTGCGGGAAATATTGCAGCTTTTGCGTTGTCCCTTATACTCGCGGTGAAGAAATCAGCCGGCCATTAGACGATGTCTTAGCAGAAGTTGCAGCATTAGCTGAGCAAGGTGTAAAAGAAATTACCTTATTGGGACAAAACGTGAATGATTATCGCGGTCCTCAATTTGAGGGCGGCATCGCAGATCTCGCTGCTCTTTTAGAATTAGTTTCAGCTATTCCCGGTATTGAGCGTATCCGTTTTACGACTTCTCATCCTTTGGCATTTTCTAATCGATTGATTGAAGCTTATGCCACTATTCCTAATTTAGCGAATCATTTGCACTTGCCTGTGCAAAGTGGTTCTGATCGGATTTTAGCTGCCATGAAACGGGGTTATACCACTTTAGAATTTAAAGCTAAAATGCGTAAATTGAAAAAAGTAAGACCGGATATCAGTATTTCTTCCGATTTTATTGTTGGCTTTCCCGGTGAAACTGATGAAGATTTTCAAGCTACATTAGATTTAGTGCGTGATGTCGGTTTTGATATGTCATTTAGTTTTATCTATAGCCCGCGCCCCGGTACACCTGCTGCGCAATTACCTGATAATGTTTCTATGGAAATAAAAAAAGAAAGGTTAAATCAATTACAAGCCTGCATTAATGAAAATGCCGCGCGCATTAGCGAAACAATGCTTAGCTCAACCCAGAAAATTTTAGTTACCGGGCCTTCTGCTAAGCGGCCGCATTTTATGTCGGGGCGCACTGAAAATAACCGCTTTGTTACATTTTTAGG
Source organism: Gammaproteobacteria bacterium (assembly GCA_014132615.1). GTDB lineage: Bacteria > Pseudomonadota > Gammaproteobacteria > DSM-16500 > DSM-16500 > Aquicella. The sequence continues at coordinate 10,894 of BMAH01000006.1, read as the reverse complement.
CGGCCAAGAATTAGCGGGTCAATTAGTGGATGTTAAGATTACTGAAGCCTTAACTTACGCATTACATGGAGAACTGATTAATTAGCTTTCTAACCCCTTTTTTTGCCCTTAATAAGCAATTGGAAAATATATAAAAAATTTTTCTAGTCAATAAAGGGGGTTTTTCAGCTATAATTAATATATACAAGTCACTATGAGGATTATACGAACCGTTGAATACACTCCTCTATTCAGAAATTTTAAAGTTAGCACCTGAAGACAATCACCGACTGTTTAATCTCTGCGGCAAACTCAACGAGCATTTAAAACTAATTGAAAATCGCTTAGGCGTGTTTATTAAACAACGCGGCCATACGTTTTCTATTAGCGGTGATCGTTACGCCGTCAAAGTCGCCCGTGATGCCTTACACAATCTCTATCAGGAGACCGAAAAGGTGAGCATACTCGAACCCAAAGAAGTACACATGTATTTGCAATCTGTAGGTAATAAAAATCAACCTAACCAAGATAACAATCATATGGAAATTCGTGTGCGAAAAGGTGCAATTACTGCACGCGGTGAAAATCAAGTTCATTATCTACAGCGCATATTGAAACATGACATTAACTTTGGCATAGGGCCAGCAGGTACCGGTAAAACGTATTTAGCGGTTGCTTGTGCTGTGCAAGCTTTAGAAACTGAAAGAGTCAGTCGTATTATTTTAGTGCGTCCCATTGTAGAAGCCGGCGAAAAATTGGGCTTCTTACCCGGTGATATTGCACAAAAGGTTCATCCTTACTTACGTCCGCTTTATGATGCCTTATATGAAATGATGGGCTTTGAAAAAGTAAATCAATTGATTGAACGTGATGTCATTGAATTACTTCCGCTTGCTTACATGCGTGGTCGTTCTTTGAATGACTCTTTCATCATCTTAGATGAAGGACAAAACACGACTGTTGAGCAAATGAAAATGTTTTTAACCCGGTTAGGCTTTAATTCCAAAGCCGTGGTAACAGGTGATATTACGCAAATCGACTTAATTAATAGACGTGACTCAGGATTAATCCATGCAAGTGAAGTATTAAAAAATCTGCCTGGCATTAGCTTCACACAATTTCAAGTTGCAGACGTCGTTAGACATCCTTTAGTACAAACTATTGTTGAAGCTTATGAGAGACACGATAAAGATCAAAATAAAAAATAAATAGGTTTTTTATGCACCATGTAGTCATTCAATGTACCGTGGATAAAACCACGGTACCTAAACTTTCCTTAGTAAAGCAATGGGCTAAAAAAACACTGCAAAGTCGAACTGATGAAGCTGAGTTAACAATTAGAATCACTGACGCAGATGAAATGACCATGCTTAATACCACTTATAGAAAAAAGAAAGGACCAACCAATGTTTTATCCTTTCCTTTTTCTATGGAGGCTGACATTGATATAGCTCCAATATTAGGTGATATCGTCATTTGTGCTGAAGTAGTTAATCGTGAAGCAAAAGAACAAGGTAAAGAAGCTATTTCTCATTGGGCACACATGGTAGTACACGGCATTTATCATTTACTTGGTTACGATCATGAGAATGATAAAGAAGCAGAAATCATGGAACAATTAGAAATTGCAACATTACAAGAATTAGGTTTTACCAACCCTTATGAAAGTGGAGATAATATAAAAAACTATGAATGACGACGATGAGAAGCCGCATAATAAACCACGTACTTGGTTAGAGCGTTTGAGTGCATTAGTAGCAAGAGAACCGCAAGACCGTGAGCAATTAATGGAAGTGCTGCGTGATGCAGAAGATAAAGACATAGTCAGCTCTGAAATGCTTGGTATGATTGAACGTATTGTTCAAGTAAGCGAAATGCAAGTACGTGAAGTGATGGTGCCTAAAGCACAAATGGTCGTCTTACAAAGCAACATGTCTTTAGATGTTATCCTGCCTAAAGTTATTGAATCTGGCCATTCGCGCTATCCTGTGCTTGATGAAGAAGAAAAAGATGTCATTGGCATTTTACTAGCAAAAGATTTATTAAAATTTTATTTCACTAAAGAAAAAGACTCATTTAATATTGACGACATTATACGTCCCGCCATTTATATTCCTCAGAGTAAGCGTCTAGATGTTTTATTAAGAGAATTTCGCGTTAATCGCAATCACTTAGCCATTGTGCTAGATGAATACGGTCATGCAGCTGGTTTAGTTACGATTGAAGATGTCTTAGAACAAATTGTCGGTGAAATTGAAGATGAATACGACTTAGCTGAAGATGATATTCATATTAAAAAATTAGACGATGGTAGTTACATAGTAAAAGCAAGCACCTTAGTGACTGAATTCAATGATTACTTCTCTGCAGATTTCAATGAAACGGAATGCGACAACATTGGCGAGTTTGTCTCAAATCATTTTGGTTATTTACCAAAGCGTGGCGAAAGTATCAAACTAGGCCATTTTCGTTTTAAAGTATTAAATGGCGATAATAGGCAAATTTATTTGCTAGAAGTAAGGGTTATTAAATCAAGAAAAAAAGAAGATGTATTTATCCAAGATGCCATATAAACCTTTTCATTGCCGTGACATCTAAAAAATAATTAGGTAATATGCGCCTGCCTAGGAAAGTAATGACTATTATAATAATTAAGGATCATTTATGCGTTCATCATATAGAAATCTTAGCCCTCTTGCAAAAAAAGCTGCAAAAGCTGTCGCAATAACCGGTGGAATAGGCACAGGCGTTTTAACTTATAATTTAACTTCAAAAGAATTGCTATTTACCCGTAATAAAACATCAAGCCCTCACCCTAAATTAGCAGAGTGGCAAGAACAACTTAACCACTTAAATGCAGCCATTAATGAAGATAAAGATAGTAGTTATGTCATAGCAGGTACAGGCAGGATACCCGATAATGTATTTAGAGGTAGTTTATTAGAATACCTCGTTAAACATCGAAGTTTGCATAAGGTAGACACTATTCAATTGACTGGCAATCAAATAAGACCCGGCATATTTAACTCCTCCGTTAAATGGAGTGAAGAAAATTTTCGTGACTTCATGGAAGTCATCGCTGCAATGAAAATAAAACGACTTGGCTTAACTGGATGCGAACTTTCGCCAAATATTGGCAAGGTGCTAGGCGAAGCATTAAAAACAAATGATTACTTGGAAGAATTGTTAGTTACGTCAAATCAATTAGAAAAAGAGGGTTTAATCGCTCTTCTAAATGGACTTGAAAAAAATGCCAAGCTAAAAACACTTTATAGCCGCAGCTACAATATTGAATGTTACTACTGGTCTTGTGAAGAATTAAATGCCTTAGCAAAGGTAGTTCGCAATAATATAACTTTAAAAGAAATCGATTTACCTGATAACCAAATTTCTAACCCAGCAGATATTCGAATATTAGTGAACGCTTATAGGACAGCTGAACATAAAAATCCTGTCATTATTAATGGGTTTGAAGTAAGAAGATCGGCATCTTTGCCGCCATTTACTAAAAAAGGTGTTATAGATTTTGAAAACTTCGCGAAAATTAGGTTTAAAAGTTTTAGAGATTCTTAATATTTGCTACAACTACTCATCATGCCCTAGCCATGATGAGTAGTTTAATTATTATTTTTTCCTGAAGTAATCAACGCCCCCTCCCTTAGCTTCAACAATCAACTTTTCTGCATTGTTAATAAAATTTGCGCCGTGAGATGCTTCATTCATTTTTTTAGCGAAAAAGAAACCGCGTTTGAATGCTGTCATAGAAAATAAAATTGTTCTAACACTTTTTAAAAATTTTACTGTTGCTGAATCTCTATTTTGTTTGAGAGCAGCGGATCCTTGTTCTAAAATTTGCTCGAATTTTATTAACCTAGTATTTATTACATCGCTATTAGTTGATAAAGCGTTCCGTAAGGCAAAAATTACATTACATTTATCTAACGTTATAAAAAGCTTACTGCCACGCGGGGTAATCGCTCCTAATTTTTTTTGATCGTTGTAAAAATTACTTCCCTCTCCACCAGTCGGTTTTCTTTCTTCATCTAATTGATCATGATAACCTAGCAACAGGCCTACTCCTTTATTGTCTTCCTCGAATACGTTTTTATATAAATCATTATCACATTGGCGCACAATCTTTTTAACATCAAACTCTAAATGTGCAAGATATTCATCACATGCTTGCATGAGTAATTTAAGCTTATTATTTGACAGATTGATAAATTCCATCAGTTCTACTCGAATATTTGCTAAGAGTAATCTTTTTTCTTCTGTGACCTTTGGTAAGCTATTTTGTAGAGCTTGTAAAAAAATATCAGCACTCTCTACATTAGCCATAACATAACTCTTTAATTCCTTAAGAGTTTCAATAGGGTCATTCTCTAAAAGATATTCGGTAAAATCTTCTTCGAAAGAAGAATCCGAATCATCTACGCGAGCTGACATTATTTCATTTAATTGACTCATTATTAACCCTTGCTCAAATTAAGATAAATCAAATTTATTATTATTTTTTTGCTCTAGGATAAAGAGTATCTTCTGATTTTCTAGCAAACTTATTACCCTGGCTATCTTTTATACCAAAATCATTCCAGAGAAAATGGCTTAATGACAGTGTACCAACAAAAGCTAATACTACACTCACATTTTTCAAAAATCTCATGCCAAATTTATCTCTATTAGCACCAATTAACTTCTTATTTTCATCTAATGTATTACTAAATGTAATTAATGTTGATTTTAAAAAGTCTAATTGATCCCGATTCCCCTGCTCAGCCCCTCTATATTCATCATCCAATAGCTCTTCTTCTTCCTGCGTTATATCCAATGAACTTCTATCTACGGCGTGATTAGTTGAAATATCTGCGTCAGAGAGCTTTTTACTGCTAGTACTTGTACTCGCATTGGAGGAGAGCGAATCCTTATATTTTTCTTCTCTCTGAGGAACTTCCTGTAAAATCTTTAATAATTTATTAACTGCATCGAATTTTTCGAAAGTCAAAGCTAAGATTTTATTTTTTTCAATTAAAGCATCCAAGGTTAGAGCGGCGCTATCTTCAATCCTTGTAAATAGATCATCTTTACCCTTATCCATCTCACTTTTATCTATATCTGCCTCCTCGTCGCTCCCTACCTTTTCCTTACCTTTACCAACTAAATCTTCCTCTATATTTGTTTCATCTTCACTTAAATCTGGCTCCGCAAAACTAACTTGGTAGACTTTTCCCTCTTCATGAGCAGCTCTAATCTCACTAAGTTTCGAAAGGATTCTTGATAATTGAATAATTGTTTCATCAGTAACAATAACTTCATCTTTGTCATGACCACTCATAGGGTCGCTTGCTTGATTTGGAAATAAGTAGTTAAATAACTGCAAATTGGTTTTCTTTAATTGCTCACCGATACTAGTTGCTAAGTGTTTTACATATTGATCGGTTTCAAATGTGAGTGAAATAACTTTTCTATTAAAAAAATCTAATTGTTTTGCGTTTCTCTCTCTAATCTCTTTCCATTTGTTTTCAAGATTAAAAAACCTGGGCTTGTCTGACAGTAGGGTTATAGCCTCTATTATCGTATTATGATTGCGACCTAAATGGTCAGGAACTTTCACGCTAAGCAAAGCTGTCCTATATTCAGCAAGCGAATATTTACCTTGTTTTAATGGCCGTAAATAAATTTTAACAAGATGTCTTAATAATTCATCTTCAATTTTTCCTGGATCTTGTTCCGCAGTTTGCTCTAATATTTTAACTCGGCGCGCCGCTGCATCCCGCTCACTTGATAGAGTGGATAAACTATTTAAAAGCTCCTCAGAATACTTCTTTTTATTTTCTGTATTTAAAGAAGCATTAGCCTCAACTAAATCATTTAGAATAGATGCTAGATCTCTCATATTTAGTTTCTCGTTTTGTGTGTAGTTATAAGTTTATTTATTTATTATAAATCATATGACAAAATTATTAACAAATAATTAAATGAGTGCTTTTCTTAGACATTTTTTTGTCCATATTATCAATGCCCTATCATAACTGTATTATTTAAAATCAATTGACTGTCACTTCATCCTTAGCTAAACTCCCAGCGAATTCACCAGGGGTGCTTTTGCTAAATCAAAAGCTGAGATAAACCCTTATAACCTGCTCTGGGTAATGCCTGCGGAGGGAGAGTGAGCGTGAAAGCCCATAGGGTCTCTCGTTGCTCTCTTTAATTTAAATTAGGAGTTAGCAATTGAGAAGAATGCACACAATAACCCCCACCTTTAATAATCAAATCAATCGGATAACACCTCTTAGGTTATGTTTAGTTACCAAAGATTTAAAAAATCAATCCTTTGAAACTTATAAACCCTTCTTAGCACAACTCGTAAGTGGTGGCGTTCCATCCATACAACTACGTGTGAAAACAACAGATGTAAGGGAATTTGAAGGATTAGCTAAACAATTTCAAATCTACTTATCCTCTTTTGGTGAACGTCGTCCTAAATTAATTTTTAACGATTTTGTAGAAAGCGCAGCTAAGCTTAAAGCGGATGGCGTGCATATTGGACAATCTGATATGTCGCCTAAAGAAGCGCGTAAAATACTGGGGGCTGGCCCTTTAATTGGATTAACCGTAAATAATGAGAATGAATTGGAAGCAGCTAATCAGCTGCCTAGTGAATGGGTAGACAGTGTTGCTTGCACCGCTGTATTTCCTAGCAGAACAAAACCATGTGACAATATTTGGGGATTAGATGGACTTAAACACTTTGTTAAGCTGTCTAAACATCCTGTCGTCGGTATTGGCGGTATTAATTTACATAACGTGCAAGCAGTGATTGAAAGTGGTGCTATGGGTATAGCATTGGTAGGTGCATTGCACCAACCTAATGCCCACCTTATTGCTAGCGAGCTTATCGATAAAATCAATTCTTCTCTCGAGGTGAAAAACTTATGTTTAAGACCTTAAAAAATACATTAATCAAATTAAAAAAAGAAAATCCCTTGGTGCTTAATCTCACCAATGAAGTAACCGTAGATTTTGTAGCAAATGGCTTATTAAGTTTGGGCGCCTCCCCTATCATGAGTAAAGCGCCGCAAGAAATGGATGATTTATTACAATTAGCAAGCGTCCTCGTCGTTAATATTGGTACCTTAGATGATAATTTTGTTTCACTTTGTGAATACGCTTGCGATGTGGCTAATCAATTAAAAAAACCTATTGTTTTAGATCCTGTAGGCGCAGGTGCGAGTCAATATAGAACAACAACCAGTCTTAATCTAATTAATAATTACGATATTGCTATTATTCGCGCTAATGCTAGCGAAATTATGGCACTTTCAGGCGCCTCCATGGTGACTAAAGGCGTAGACAGCACTGCCAAAACGGAAGCTGTCCTAGCAAATGCCAAAGCGCTTTCCTCTTATTACGATTCAGCTATCGTAATTAGCGGTGAAGTAGATGTTGTAATTGATAGTAATTCGGTAAACAAATTTACTTACGGCTCGGCACTGATGCCTAAAATCACAGGCACAGGTTGTTTACTTTCAGCTGTCGTTGGTGCCTTTCATGCCATAGAAAAAAATCGTTTACAGGCTTGCTCGCTTGCGACTGTTTTTTATGGTTTATGCGGAGAAAAAGCAGGGCAATATGCAAAAGGGCCCGCCGCTTTTAAAACAAAATTTATTGATGAATTAGCTCTACTTCCCGAGCTTATTTATGAAAAATAAACCTTGTGTATTAACTATCGCTGGCTCTGATTCATCAGGTGGCGCAGGCATTCAAGCGGATATAAAAACAATATCCGCTAATGGGTGCTACGCAGCCTCTGTGATCACTGCCTTAACTGCACAAAATACGCTAGGGGTACAATCTATACAGGAGATACCTGCTGAATTTGTAGATAAGCAGTTAGAAAGTGTTTTTACTGATTTATCAATTAGCGCTGTCAAAATTGGCATGCTGCATAATAAAAATATAATTATTAGCATTGCGAATCAGTTAAAAAAATTTAAACCTAACGCAATCATTTTAGATCCTGTGATGATTTCTAAAAACGGCTGTGAATTAATTGATCCGCAAGTTATTCCTATTTTAAAAGAAACTCTTTTTCCCCTTGTTACATTAATCACCCCTAATTCAATTGAAGCAGAAGTATTGCTTAATATAAAAATAACTAATACTCAGGAGCAAGAAGCTGCTGTCATTGCAATGGGTAAGCAATTTCAACTGAATGTCTTAATTAAAGGTGGGCATATTAATCATCAACAAGCTTCTGACGTGCTTTATCTGCATCGCGAAAATACTTGCCATTGGTTTCATGCAGAACGCATTATCTCGTTGAATACGCATGGCACTGGATGCAGTCTTTCCTCTGCCATTGCCTCTTTTCTTGCTAAAAACTACACCCTACATGATGCAATTAGTTACGCTAAAAAATATTTAACGCATGCCATCTCATTTGGCAGACAATTACACATTGGTCGTGGGCATGGACCTATTGATCATTTTTATTTTTTGGAAAATTAAAGATGAAAGAATTCGCTATTATTGAGCATTACTTTAAACAAAAAACACTGTCAAGACCCGATGTGACATTAGGAATAGGCGATGATTGTGCTTTACTCAACATGCCTCAACACCAACTACTTGCTCTTTCAATCGATACGCTAGTTGAAGGTTTGCATTTTCCTGTTACTACTTCAGCCTATGATATAGGCTATAAATCATTAGCGGTTAACTTAAGTGATTTAGCTGCGATGGGTGCAGAGCCTGCGTGGTTTACATTAGCACTAACTATGCCTAAAGCAGATGAAAATTGGCTACAAGAATTTAGCCAAGGTCTGTTTCAACTTGCGCAAGAATATAATCTGCAATTAATCGGCGGCGATACGACACGCGGTCCGCTTACTATCACCATCCAAATCCATGGTTTTATCCCAGAAAAACATGCGCTGCGCAGAAGCGGGGCAAAAGCAGGTGATAGAATTTATGTCAGCGGATTTTTAGGTGATGCGGGGTTAGGTTTACAAATTGCTTTAGGCAAAATTAAAGTGAAAGCAGATGATGAAGCTTATTTATTGCAGCGTTTAAATAGGCCCAATCCAAGAGTAAAATTAGGTTTACTCCTCAGGAACTTTGCAACTAGCGCCATAGATATTTCTGACGGTTTACTAGCAGATTTAGAACATATTTTAATTGCCAGCGAAGTGGGGGCGACTATTCGCACGCTATTAATTCCGCTTTCTGATGAACTTAAACGTAACACTAGCGCAGATGAAGCACTTCACTTAGCATTAACCGCGGGCGATGACTATGAACTTTGCTTTACGGTGCCCAGTGAAAAAGAAGAGGAATTACTTACTGCATTAAAAAAAGAAAATATAACTTGTTACTGCATAGGTGAAATCACACAAGAAAATGTCTTAGTTTTACAAGATTATAAAAATGATTTATCGGTAAAATTAGGGTTTGAACAATTTTAAATAGAGTTAATGCTACATTTTATGACTAGTGAAAATATAAAATATTGCCCCTGCGGCACAGGTAACCCTTATATAACTTGTTGCGGCAAATTTATTACTCAGCAACAATTACCCGCCACACCTGAAGAGTTAATGCGCTCAAGATACACCGCATACACAAAAGCCAATGTGGATTACCTTGCTCTTACTATGAAATCACCCGCAGCTGATCATTTTGATAAAGATGAAGCAAGAAGTTGGGCTGAAAAAATTTCATGGACTAAACTGCAAATTATAAGATCCACTCAAGATGGTAATAGAGGTATAGTCGAATTTATCGCCTTTTATTCTTCAGACAATAAAGAGACCGCTTTACACGAAATAAGTGAGTTTACGTGTGAAAACGGACAATGGTATTACACGAAAGGGAGTCATCCTAAACCTGGCCGCAATGATAAATGTTCATGTGGAAGTAATAAAAAATATAAAAAATGTTGCATGGATCAAGCCTAACTTTTTGATAAATAATTAATTAACAAATGTTATGCTTATGTTCATTAAATTGACTTCTTATTGCCTTTTTATTTATAATTGCACAAAATATTATCAACTAACCAGACTATCTCATGTTCTCTTTTTCAAAAGAAACCCAATGGCTTCGCTCAGGCAATTTTTTTAAAAAACACTCAGTCTGTTTTATGAGTGACGGCGCTTATGTATTACGAATAACCCTAAGCACAAATAGCAGTGCTGAGACCTTTGGCTCAATTTTAATTTCCTATCCTCATAAAGAGAAGATACAGTCCTTCTTAGTAAAAGCATTACAAGGCAATAGCGCCCTTAGAGTTTATGATAGAGCAGTTAACTTTAGATTAGAGCCAGGCGTGACCACTAAATTAATTGAAGCTTTTAAACAATTAAATGCCGAATACTCGTGCATTGAATTTCCAGAAATACTATTTGCAGATTTACAACGAATTACAAACTATCATTACGCACCTCAATTTTCATCTAGAAAACACTTGATAAAAAAACGCGGCAAAGTGACGGTTTCAAATGTTAATCCTGATCGCGCAACATCAACACAATTACTAACTTGGTTTAATAGAGCTTCTCCAAGCAATCTGTTGGCTATAAGAAAAATTAAAGAATGCTTTAAAGATGGAGAAGATCCCAATCAATTTGACTCCTCCTCAGCGACTCCTTTAGAAATTCTTTTTCAAAAAAAGAATTTAAACGAAGCATTTTTTAAATGGGGCATTCGCTATTTGATTATATATAAAGCTTACTTAGGCCGTATATTTATTGGTGAATATTCTACTTTAGAAAAAGCGGCTCAATTTGATCCTATGAGGTATGGTTGGTTTCTTAATGTCATAGGTTCAGGATTAAAAAGACCTGTATTATACACACCATTACAAATACAGTCTCTCGTACGCTCTACAAGATTAGAGACTATAATTATAAAAAAT
>BMAH01000005.1 GCA_014132615.1 Gammaproteobacteria bacterium | reverse complement strand
ATTTTAGAGAAATTCCCGCAAGTTGACATCAACGTCGCGCCAATAGAAGGTCCGAAAAAAGGATTAACAGCATTATGGTTGGCGGCTTATAAGGGTCAATGGATGATAGTTAGAACTATTTTAGAAAAATTCCCGCAAGTTGATATTAACCTAGCACCAACAGAGGGTGAGTATAAAGGATTAACAACACTATGGTTGGCGGCTAGTAGCCAACAATGGGATATTGTACTTTCTGTATTGGACAGTAAAACAATAAAAACGCTTAATATCGGATTATCTTTGCTTCGTAAACCAAGCGAAAATCGCCTTTCTGTATTAGAGCGTGCTTTAAAGCTGGCAGATGAGACTATAAAAGAAAGAGTAGTGAGCCAGATATTGGTGCATTATCTTTTTGTCTCTCGACCAAAAGATTTTACAGAAGCTTTAACCCTTTTAAATCAAGTACAATCTAAATTCCTCCCCCAGGCTTCTGCTGAAGAAAAACAATTTATTAATAAGCAAATTGAGCAGCTAGAAATTTATTATCGTCAAAAGAAAGTGATTTTTGATTATTCATCGGATTTACGTTTTAATCAGTTACCAGTGCAAGGAAATTTATTGGCTGATGAAGTGCGGAATAATATAGTTAAATTTATGGCTCCTTCCTACTTTAGTCCTAATCAAGCGCAAAAATTTATGCAAATTCCTCTGATGGATGATGTTCAAGCATTCGAAGAGGCTTTTGGAAAAGAATTAACGGATCTAACAAGAAAAGCCTTGCGTAGATGGGAAGAGGAGCATTTATATATCGGGGTCTCTCGACTTTTTGATAAGGGAGATAAGTTGGATATAGGTTTTTGCTTAAAACAATACTTAAGAGCAGCATTGAGTAAACGGATAGACAGAAATAAGTTAATTGCCGAGATGAAAAATAACATTCTCCGTCAAATTATTCCAACTGATTTAGCAGAGGCGATTATTGAAAGAGTAGGTAAGTTAAAGCTTAAACAGTTAAATCGGTCTGGGTTTTTAGGGGCTATTCAAGACGCATTAGGTCCTTCTCAAGAGCCTGCTTTAAAAAGAGGCGAAAAAAGATCTGCAGCTACATTGGCGGATAAATCACAAAAAAATACCAATAGTCAAAATGCTAAAGCGCCTAGAATAGACGAAGATGACGCTAATCTTCTTCTTTTACTAACAAAGAGGGGTCAGCCGTAAAATTAGTAATCGCGTTGGGAAAGGGATTTCCGCCTTTTATAAAGGATAATAAATAAGCTGTACTACGTTACCATCAGGATCTGCGCAATAGAAACTGCGCGTGCCATCCCTATGATCTTTTGGAGCAGCTTTAATGACGACTTGATGAGATTTAAGGTAATCATGCCACTCATCAACATCTTCACGTGTCGCTAGAAAAAAGCCAATATGGTCTAAGTGTTGATGAGGCTGAGGATTAAAATCAGCCGGCGCTCGGTGTAAAGCAAAGTTATCACCACCGCTGGTTAAATAAAAATTATCCGCATCAGGCTGCCAATCTATCTTCATGCCCAGTAATTCAGTATAAAAATGTACACATTCAGTTAGGTTTTTTACGTGTAAAGCAACGTGGCGTAGCCCGCCTGTTGGCTGCGGTTTTTTGTTCATTATATCTCCTATACTTTAGCGAGTTTTGCGCGCATAGCGCTGATTGCATCTGCGTATGAATGGGCGCCAAAAATAGCAGAGCCTGCTACAAAAAAATTAGCGCCTGCTTTTGCGATTGATTCAATATTATCAACCTTAACACCGCCATCTACAGCTAAATCAATAGTTAATTTTTTACTGTCAATGAGTTGTCTAGCTTGCTTAATTTTATCCAGCGAAGAAGGAATAAAACGTTGACCACCAAAACCTGGGTTCACAGACATAATCAAAATAAGATCAAGCTTGTCTAATACAAATTCGAGACAAGACAAGCTGGTTGCTGGATTTAATGCTAAACCAGCCTTGCAACCGTGTTTGCGGATTAATTCCAAACTTCTATCCACATGTTCCGAAGCTTCCGGGTGAAAGCTAATGTAAGTGGCGCCTGCTTTAGCAAACTCGATAATCAAACTATCGACTGGCTTAGTCATTAAATGTACGTCAATCGGTGCTGTGATACCGTGTTTACGTAATGCTTCACATACCATAGGCCCTACAGTTAAATTTGGTACGTAATGATTATCCATCACGTCTAAATGAAGTACATCTGCGCCCGCAGCAAGCACAGCTTCAGCATCTTTTCCTAGCTTGGCAAAATCGGCTGATAACAAGGAAGGAGCGATAGTGTAATGACGCATAAGACACCTTCAATAGTTTTTTAAATGGTACTTGGTATTTAAGATAGTTTCCAGTCTACAAGCCAAGCGTCAGATTATGTTAGCATGCTGCTACTATTAACCAAGGAATGTTATTATGTTAAGCGCTAAGCGTTTCTTAGCTATCCCTCTTTTTTTATTCACTTTGCTACTCTTTACTTACGGCATTGCCTCTCAAGAAGTGATTGGATTTGAATCACGCTTTTATTTGTTCGCATTGGAAATGTGGCAGCGCGGTTTTACTTGGTTTCCTACTACCTATCAACAACCTTATGCAGATTATCCTGTTGGTTATACTTTTCTTATTTATTTAGCAGCAAATATTGCAGGTGAGTTAAATAAATTAATCGCCATATTACCAAGCGCAATTACCGCCGCATTAACTGTCACCATGACTTACCAAATAGGTAAATTACACGATAAAAATTGGGGAATAATGGCGGCAGGCTTGTTAATCCTCACATTCACTTTTTTTAAAAGTGCACGCACGTTATCGCTAGATATCTTTCCTGTCTTTATTACCACGACGTGTTTTTATATTGCTTATCTTGCGCAACTTAATAAAAAAAATCCTTCTTTATGGGTGCTTATCAGTCTTTTGCTACTAGGTTTTGCATTTAGGGGGCCTATCGGTTTTATCATTCCAGCAGGCGCATTATGCGGTTTTTATTTGGTAAGTAAAAATACTGCTTTCTTAGTCAAATTCAGTTTGAGCGCAGTAGGTGCATTGCTATTGGGTGTTCTTACTCTTTTAAGCCTAGCTTATTACGTCGGTCAAATGCATTTTTTGCAAGATGTATTGCGCATGGAAGTATGGGGAAGAATGAGTGGCAGTGATTTGCCTTTTTATTTTTACTTGTTAGTGGGATTAAAAGATTATTCACTTAGCTTTCCTCTTGCATTACTAACTAGCGCAGGCATGGTTTATTACCTTTTGCAAAAACGAAATCTTGCTCAGCAACTGCTTTTGCTGCAATTGGGTGCTTGGGTATTCATTGTTTTGTTTGGGATGAGTTTTGTGGGTGAGAAAAAAATTCGCTATATTTTAACTATTTCACCTGCTATTGCTTTGCTTGCTGCTTATCCATTTAATAGAAATGTAAAAGAAAATTATTTTATCTTTTTACGAAAAGGAATAATAAGCTTATTATTTTTTTCTCCGCTAATACTGTTAATGCTGCTTAAATTTTCACCTACTTCTTATCAGCTTATGCTAACGCACATTTCTCGCTTAATGTTGCTAATGGCTATATTGCAAGTTGTAAATATAGTCGCATGGGGTGTGATGCATCGTAATTATGTTAATTATAATGTGTTATTAACTGCTATTTTATCAGTGGCTAGTTTTCTTATCTTTGTCGTTGAGCCAATTGAGCAGCAGCATAATGCAACTAAACAGTTTGTAAAACGAATTGAAGCAGAACGTGCATTTTCAAATTTGCCATTAGCATTTTACAATGAACAACCGGATAATTTACCTATTAAATATTTAATCAATATGCCAGCGTTAAGTTATCCCGAATTTGTATACGGCTTAGAAAATTTAAATAATAAAGTTGGTGCAAAACTTTATATTACGAGTGAAGAATTTTTTTTAGCCTTACCTAAATCGTTAATAGAGCGTACTCGTATCGTTGCGCAGGATAAAATGGCGCATGTTAATGTAGTAGCTTTTATTTTCTGAGGCATTTATGAATAAAGTTTGTATGCATTATTATATTTCTGGCAAAGTGCAGGGCGTTTGGTTTCGCGCTTCCACACAAAAAGAAGCAAAACAATTGGGGTTAACTGGTTGGGTGCGTAATTTATCCGATAACCGAGTGGAGGTGTTAGCCTGCGGAGATAAAGAAGCGCTTGCTAAGTTAAGCGCGTGGTTACACTGTGGACCGCCACTTGCTAACGTGAGCGAAGTGGCGTTTGAAGAAAGTGTTTGGGAAGAGCACGCAGATTTTACTGTGCGTTAAGCTACCTCAATCATTTCAAAATCGTCTTTAGTAGCGCCGCATTCAGGGCAAACCCAAGCAGGTGGAACGTCTTCCCAGCGTGTACCTGGAGCAATACCATCTTCAGGCCAGCCTTTTTCTTCATCGTAAATGTAACCGCAAAGTAAGCACATGTAGCGTTTAAAATTCATGTAAATGACTCTTCAAATAAGATAAAATGCGCATAATCTTGTGTTTATAGTGCCGGCATTATAATACGTACTTAACAAATTTTTAACTAATAAAGTGAAAATCATGCGGAACTCAACTCAATTATTCGATCTAGCTCAGCAATATATTCCAGGCGGCGTTAATTCTCCCGTAAGAGCTTTTCGTGGTGTTGGTGCTACCCCCATTTTTATTGATAGGGGAAAGGGGGCTTATCTCTTTGATGTAGATGGAAAAAAATACATTGATTACGTATGTTCATGGGGACCATTAATTGCGGGTCACGCTCATCCCTATATCGTAGAGAAAGTGACCCAAGTGTTACAGCAGGGTTTTAGCTTTGGTGCGCCAACGGAAATTGAAGTGCAATTAGCACAAAAAGTGACCGAATTAATGCCTAATATTGAGTCCTTGCGTTTTGTAAGCTCGGGAACTGAAGCAGCAATGAGCGCCATTCGCCTGGCAAGAGGCGTCACTAAACGTAATAAAATCGTTAAGTTTATAGGCTGCTATCACGGCCATGCAGATAGCTTATTGGTCGCTGCAGGTTCAGGAGGATTAACCTTTGGCGTGCCCAGTTCGGCAGGTGTACCTGAAAGTGTTGTGCAGCATACTTTGCTTGCTAATTATAATCGCTTGGATGAAGTAGAAGCCTTATTTGCTAAGCATGGTGATGATATAGCCTGCATTATAGTTGAACCCGTTGCCGGTAATATGAACTTAGTATTACCCCGTCCTGAATTTTTATCTGGTTTGCGTAAATTATGTGATCGTTACAGCAGTTTATTAATTTTTGATGAAGTAATAACCGGTTTTAGAGTAGGTTTAGGCGGTGCGCAAGCGCATTTTAATATCAAACCCGACTTGACTATTTTAGGCAAAATTGTAGGCGGTGGTTTTCCTGCGGCAGCTTTTGGCGGCCGTAAAGATGTTATGCAAGGCATTGCACCTTTAGGACCTGTTTACCAAGCCGGTACGCTTTCAGGTAATCCTGTTGCAATGGCTGCGGGTCTTGCGACACTTGAATTAGTTTCAGCACCTAATTTTTATGCCGATTTGGAAATTAAAACCACCACTTTGCTGCAAGGTTTAACGCAGCTTGCAAAAGAAGCCAATATTCCTTTTCAAACACGGTCACTAGGGAGCATGTTTGGTTTATTTTTTACGGATAAGGCAGACATTGAAACTGAACAAGATGTAAAAACAGCGGACTTAAACCAATTCAAACGGTTTTTCCATAACATGTTAGCGGAGGGTATTTACTTAGCACCTTCTGCGTTTGAAGTAGGTTTTGTTTCTGCTGCTCATAGCGAAGCAGATATTGCTGCGACATTGCAAGCTGCCAAGAAGGCATTTGCTCAATAAGGCTAAATTAATCTCTTAATAGTTTCTTAAGACAGGGGTGTTATGTTCAAAGAGTAGTAGATAGTTTTATAGGGAAATAAAAGGGAATTTTTCTTTCCAAGGAGGGAAGATGAAAGGGATATTCAAATGGATGAATAGCCAAGTTAATTATTTAACTTCAACTGTAATGGATTTTACCTCTCAAGTAGTTTTCAGCGAATATGTACAGGATCAGTATCAAACAATCGCGGTTCAGGCTGATCATTTCAAACAACAAATAGAGCAATCAGTTGATATTAAAGACTATGCTGATAATTTAAAAAAACAAGCATGGCTTAGTATTAACATTCTTAATAATCCTGAATTAATTAAAGTCATCAGAAAATCAAAAGAAGCACGTCATTACATTAATCAGTTAATGATCATTAATGGCGGTATGCTGGCATTAGCTATTCTTAATGAATTATTTTTAAAAGCAGTGATGGGCGAGGCGTATGAAAATGAGCAAGATTCTTATCTTGAATCTACTTTAAAGATTTTATCTTGGTTTTTGATAACGCGCCTGGATTTTCAATTTATGTTTGATAAGTTAGCGCATACTTGGAGTGCCGCATTTATTGTTACTCAGGATTTTCCTAATAATAAAAATCATAAAGATTGTGAGTGCATATTGTTTAATAAAATAAAATGTGCCCCTGATAAAATCATAGATTATTTAGCAATGCGTGGCGAAACTTACTTATTGATGAAGTGTTTTGGTAATTACGCTTTATTTTTGGAAGCAATGCGTATAGGTATGGATTTAATGAGCTATAAATTAGATTCTACAGGAAAATGTGTGCGCCATCAGCGCGAAGTATTAAATTCTAATAAAGTGTATTGCTTAATGGTGGGCGGGGCATTTCTGACTCTGGTTAATTTATTTTCTTGGCAGGTAGCTAGAACATTAAATATCGATAAAGATAGTCTCTATGTTCAAGTTTACAGTTTACTCTATCCTTTATTTGTTCTTTCCATGCTGACACAAAAAAAAGCATTTATTAACCAAAAAAATGGTTGGGATTTGTTTAAATATAGTCGTTTAGTATTAAAAAATGTATTGAAAGATGTAATTGCACAAGTAAATGCAATGCTCAAAAATCCTAATAAGGGCCATACCTACGAAAAAATTAGAGCGGCATTAGCACAATCTGTTGTAGCGAGAAACATTAAAAAATTACTATTACCAGCTGACTTGCAAACTTTACATTTAGCAGTTACAAGACCGGCTATTAATGAAATGGTCTTATTGCATGCGCCTGGCATGAAAGCGGCAATTAAAACGATAGGGTCTATTAATAGTATTCCGGGTTCAAGTATGATCCCCGCTGTCGCTGATTTACTTCCTAAAAGCGTATTATCTGATACAGGAGCGGTATTAACTAAATTATTATTTGACGATAACTTAAATAAATTATTAGTAGAATTGTCTTCATTGATTGCAGAAGCTGAAAAACATAAAGGCTTAGTAGATAGAATGAAAGATATTCATAAAGATTTTTATACACCTAGTTCATCTAGCGCACTCACAAAAAATTGGGTTAATCTGGATGAGGCTCTTGAAGAAGAAACTCAGCAAAAGCTTAATTTTATTTTAGCCGGTAATGAATTATTAGAAAAAAAAGAAGTAGAAGAAGAAGCTAAACCATCAACAACTCAGGATCAAATGAGTGAATATACCAAAGCATTAGTATTAAGCGCTGGCCCAAAATCACGTCTCTTTGAAAAAAGAATAGATGAGAAATTGGTTGGCGCTGCCTTAGAAGATAAATTGCAATGCCAACCTATTAACATTGAGCAATAAATTAAAAAGGTTTTACTACAACCAAGATAACAATTGCGATGAGGAAAACGGCAGGAATTTCATTGGTTATTTTATAAAATAAGACACTATGCGTATTGTTATTTTGGGCGAATTTCTTAAGCAATATGCCTAAATAAATATGGTAGATAATTAATAAAACTACCAGGGTTAATTTAAGGTGTAACCACCCCATAGTCATATAACTGGGGTTAAAGCTGATTAACCATAGCCCAAACAGGGTTGTTAATACGGCGCCGGGGGTTGTGATGTAGTAGTAAAGTTTTTTTTCCATCACTTTAAAACGTTCTTTGCTGAGGGTATCTTTTGCCAGCGCGTGATACATAAATAACCGCGGCACGTAAAATAATCCGCTGAACCAAGTCACCATAAAAATGATATGAAAAGCTTTTACCCAGAGCATGAAAAAGTTTCCTTTTGTGTGTAATGGGGGCGATTATATAGAGAAAGTTTAAACCTTAACATATCTATTAATAAGACAAAAAACATTGATTTTTCTTGTGCTTACGCAAATCATGAGCAAATTTTTGTAATTTTTTAAATCCACCGTCATTTAATTTAAGCGTTATCTGGTATACTAAGCGGCCAATAAGTGAGGCAAGTTATGCAAGCATTAATTTTTAGCGATAACGCAGCAGCCAAAGTTTGGGAATTAATCCAGGAAGAAGGCAACTTGAATTTAAAATTGCGAGTGTATGTCACTGGCGGTGGTTGCTCAGGTTTTCAGTACGGTTTTACCTTTGATGAAACCGCTCAAGATGATGACACGGTGATTGTTAATACCAATGGTCAGGGCCAAGTTTCTTTATTAGTTGACCCATTAAGTTTGCAATATCTAATGGGTGCTGAAATTGACTATAAAGAAGATATAGAAGGTGAGCAATTTATTATTCGAAACCCTAATGCCAAAACGACTTGCGGTTGTGGTTCATCTTTTACGGTTGATGAAAAAGCGCAAGATGAGTAAAGGTGATGAATAAACAGCACCCGACCAGAATAGGTATCATAGGAGCAGGTTTTTCTGGTACCGCTCTCGCTGCTGCTTTGTATAGATTAACCAATCAGCCTATAGAAATTATTTTATTTGAGAAGACGGGCCAATTTGCTACAGGCCAAGCTTACCGTACACCTTATTCTTTTCATTTATTGAATGTGTGTGCACGTGATATGAGCTTATATGAAGACGATCCTAATCACTTCATTAATTGGTTAGAGCATCATGACCATGCACGCTCTCATTTGAATACAGATTCACCTATAGCAGAACAGTATGCGCCACGCTGTTTTTACGGCGAATATTTACAAGATATATTAAAAACCTTGAGTCAAAACCCTTCTCACGAGAAAAAAATTCAGTTAGAGCCACAAGAAGTAATTGATATAGCTGAGTCGCCTCAGCAGATTACATTAACGCTAAGCGATGGGCGAAGGATAGAAGTTGATAAAGTTGTATTTGCTATGGGTAATCAACCGCCTATGGCCTTTCCATTTCCAATCACAGGCAATATAAACACAATTAATAATCCTTGGGATTACAAAGCGCCTGCGCATATCCCTACTCACGATGCTGTCATGATAGTGGGAACCGGTCTTAGTATGATAGACACGGTATTGACTTTATATGAGCATAAACACCAAGGCCCTATTTATGCTGTATCCCGTCATGGGTTATTACCTTTAAGGCATGCCTTAAAAGTGCCTGCATATAAATTGCCTTATGCTGAATTGCCTAGTGATGTTTTATCCTTAACTAATTTAATACGCAGGGAAATAAAAAATCACATGGCTAAAGGCGGAGATTGGCGTGCAGTGATTAGTGCATTGCGAAGTAAAACGCCAGCTTTATGGGCCAATTTTAGTATTAAAGATAAAAAACGTTTTTTACGTCATGCTATGGCTTATTGGAATGTGCATAGACATAGGGTGCACCATGAAATCGCTGACATTTTAGTTGAGTTAAGTGGAAAAAATCAGTTACAAGTGATTGCAGGCCGCGTACAAAAGATAGTAGAGGGTAAAGCTTATATAGCTCTGCGTAAGAAACAGCAAGTTAATATGCTACCAATTAATTGGGTAATCAATTGCTTAGGTCCTTCTCTATCTATGAAGTCCGTTGATGATGCCTTATTGCATGCCCTGCTTAATAAAAACATGGTCGTGTTTGATGCGCTGCATTTAGGATTTGCTGTGTCACCTCATGGTCAATTAAAAACAATTCATGGTGATTATTCTACTCGCCTTTTTACATTGGGCCCGCTGCGTAAAGGAGAAGATTGGGAGTCAAGCGCTGTGCCTGAAATACGTAAGCAAAGTTTCCAATTAGCGAGGTATTTGCTTCAAACTTAATTTTTTTGGTCAAGGATTACCGTTATGCAATCGACTGCAATGTTACAAAAACACCTTCCTGAAAGTGTTGCTCTCACATTAACCCAACGTCAACTTTGTGATTTGGAATTACTGTTAAATCAAGGGTTTTTCCCATTAACAGGATTTATGAATCAAGCTGATTATCACAGTGTGTTAGATAATATGCGTTTGGCAAATGGCACACTATGGCCTATGCCCATTACATTAGATATTACAGAACAATTTGCTAAAACTCTCACTGATGAAGTGAGTGAAATTGGCCTTTATGATGCAGAAGGTTTGCTGCTTGCTAGTTTAAAAATACAAGATATATGGCAAATCGATAAAAAACGCGAAGCACTTGCTGTATTTGGTACAGAAGATGTTTCTCATCCCGGAGTTGCTTACCTTTTTCAAGCAGCTGGAGATTTTTACGTCGGTGGGGAGTTAATTTTACATCAATTGCCTATTCATTATGATTTTTCTCATTTGCGTCATACACCAGAAACCTTGCGTCAATTTTTCAAAGAGAAAAATTGGGATACAGTCATTGGCTTTCAAACGCGTAATCCTATACACAGAGCGCATCAAGAATTAACCTTGCGCGCAGCAAAAGCAACAGGTGGTCACTTACTAATACATCCTGTTGTCGGTATGACTAAACCTGGCGATATAGAATATTACACACGTGTTAGGTGTTATGAGCACGTATTGAAAACTTACCCCAACGATTTAGCCAAATTAAGTCTTTTACCTCTTGCTATGCGCATGGGTGGTCCGCGAGAAGCATTGTGGCATGCGCTAATAAGAAAAAATTACGGTTGTACGCATTTTATAGTAGGCCGTGATCATGCGGGACCAGGGAAAGATAGCAAAGGAAATTTATTTTACTCACCTTATGCTGCACAAGAGTTAGTGATGCAGCATGAAAAAGAAATAGGAATAAACATTATTCCATTTCAAGAGATGGCTTATAGTCATAAGCATAAAACTTATTTTCTACCTAATGAATTTGCAGAAGACGATAAACCCGCCAGTGTTTCTGGTACTGAATTACGCCATTACTTGCAAACCAATCAACCTATCCCTGAGTGGTTTTCTTACCCAGAAGTCATTGCAGAATTACGTAAAGCTTACCCTAGTAAATTAACGCAAGGGTTAACTTTATTTTTAACTGGGTTACCAAGTTCAGGTAAATCTACCCTAGCTAATGCATTAGCTTTCTATTTACGTGAAAAAACAGCTAGACCCGTAACTTTGCTAGATGGCGATGTAATAAGGACTCACTTATCTCAGGGCTTGGGATTTTCTAGAGAAGATAGGGACGTTAATGTCACGAGAGTTGGCTTTGTAGCGCAAGAAGTGACACGTCATGGTGGTATTGCAATTTGTGCATTGGTTGCACCATTTGAGTCAGCCAGAATGCAAGTTAAGCGTATGATAAGCGAAGTCGGTGGCTTTATAGAAATTCATGTGGCAACGCCTCTTGCAGTTTGCGAGACGAGAGATAGAAAAGGATTATATAAAAAAGCAAGAGCGGGTTTGGTAAAACAATTTACTGGTATCAGTGACCCCTATGAAATTCCTGTTAAACCGGATATCGCAATAGATACTAGCAATCTCTCTCAACAGCAAGCATTACAACAAATCATTATTCAAATAAAGGCTTTAGGATATTTGCCATGACAGTAATAAAAAAACAAATTTACGTCGTATTAGGCATGGCTCGCAGCGGCACTAGTGCTATTACGCGCGGCTTAGGTGCACTAGGGGTGCCATTAGGTAATCATTTAATCCCAGCAAATGATAAATGGAATGCTAAAGGTTTTTTTGAAGATAAAGATATTGTATATAAAATTAATAGACGTGCTTTAGATTTATTAAATAAACCGATTATTGATGTTATCTTTGAAGAACAAGCTGCGCGCAAACAAGCTTTATCTTCGTTAAAAGAAGCTGCTGTCTCATTATTGCATGCTCGCATGCAGTCATTAGATCAATGGTGCTTTAAAGATCCGCGCACAGCGATTTTACTGCCTTTTTGGCAAGATATTTTTTCGGGTAATAAAATGGAAGCTAATTATCTCATCACCTTGAGAAACCCGTTAGCAACCGCCTTATCCTATCAACGTGTAACAGGTGCTGATATTGAAATGGGTTTGTTACTATGGCTCACGCACTTGCTAGCGGCTATCAATGACACAAGCCGGCAAAGACGCTTAATAGTGAGTTACGACGATTTGTTAATAAATCCAGCTAAAGAATTGTCACGCATACAAGAGTATTTTTCCTTAGCTTCACCTTCAAAGAAAGAAATTGAAACTTATACAACGCAATTCCTAGATACCAAATTACAGCATTTTACTACTAATGAAACCCATGAAGCGTGCAGCGCAATACCGCTTTGTATGGATATATATCATCTCTTATTATCACTAGCTAGGGATGAAATACATTTTGATGAGCCACAATTCAATGAAAGGTGGTTAACTATATTAGAGGAATTTAAAAAATCAAAATCCCTTTACAGGTATTTTTTTACATTAGAAAATCGTCTTAAAGCGCAAGAAAGAGAATTGCGTACTATTCGTAAATCATTACCGTTTAAATTAACTTTTCCTTTGCGTATCATTGATGATGCTTTACGGCATAAACGAAAACTTATACGAGCAAAATAATTCATGCTTAAAAAATTATTACTAATTATGCAAGAGGCAGGAGAAGCTATTTTAAGCGTTAAGCATGATGAGCTAACACTAACAGCGAAAGCTAATAAAGATGTGGTAACGCAAGCTGATCTATTAGCAAATGAAGTGTTAAAAAAAGGCTTGCTTACTCTGTTGCCTGAAGCTGGTTGGTTATCAGAAGAAAGCGTGGATGATAAAGCTAGACTGCAAGCTAAGTATGTTTGGATTGTTGACCCTATTGATGGTACTCGTGATTTTGCAAAAGGATTACCAGAGTATGCAATTTCTGTTGCCTTAGTCGAAAATGCTAAACCTATTCTCGCTTCGATTTATAATCCAGCTAGCAAAGAATTATTTTGGGCGGAATTAGGAAGCGGCACTTGGTGTAATGGAGAGCGTGTTACCTGCAAACCTATTTTAAGTTCACCGCTATCTTTATTAGCTTCACGCTCCGAAGTAGGAAGAGGTGAATGGCTGCGTTTTCAATCACATGAAATTAAATCAATAGGTTCTATAGCCTATAAAATGGCCTTAGTCGCAGCAGGTAAAGCCGATGCAACGTGGAGTCTTGGTTATAAGCATGAATGGGATGTAGCAGCGGGGGCATTATTGGTTACTGAAGCCAATGGTTGTGTGATGGATAGGGGTGGCAAGGAAATCTTGTTCAATCAAGAAAATGTAAAAGTGCCCGGTATCGTTGCGACTTCTTTGGCAGCTGAGCAATTGGTAAGAGACTTAATTAATCCGTAAATAGGTAGCCGCGATGGGAGCGCAGCGTACATCGAGGATCATTGCCTTTGTTAATCTGTATGATCCTCGATGTACGCTGCGCTCCCATCGCGGCTACAATCACATGCGCCACCATCTAAGTAGCGCTTACGTTTAACGACGTTTAGCTGGATAATACGGCGTATTATCTGGAATCACCCTGGTGGTTGAACCAAAAAGTACTAACACACGTTGGCGAATCTCAAATTGCATATTGAGTGGTTGAGTAACAGAAACAGTTTTGCCAGTTTCTAAGCGGATGATGTACTCAATGCCTTGTTGTTGGTTAACGCTTTCATCAACGGCATTACCAATCAAGCCACCCACAATAGCACCACCAATTGCACCTGCTATGTTTGCAGTACTACCGTGACCAATGGTTGAGCCTGCTGCAGCACCACCAATTGTTCCTGCTAAACCGCCTACGCCGGAATTATTATCTATTCTTACTAAGCGGCGTGAAACGATAACGCCCTTATTCACGGTGCTGGTTGCGCCTACTTCATAAGCAGAATAAGTGTTAGGAGAAAGGTTAGGAGCGCATGCTGCCAATAGGCTAGTCATGATTAATGAGCTGATTAATAGGATAATTTTTCTCATTTTAAGGATTAACCCCGTTTTGTGTTGATTTAAGATACACATTAGATAATAAAGATCACAAAATTGTCAATAAGCAAAAAATAGAGAGCCATGTTATAATTCCGACCCTTTAAATTGAGCGCTATGCGGAATGAGGATTTATGCAAGCTAACCAATTTCACTTATTAAAGACCCGCCGTTTTTTGCCCCTATTTATTACTCAATTTCTCGGTGCCTTTAACGATAACGTTTTTAAAAATGCCTTAGTCATTTTGATTACTTATAAAATTGCGACTGTGACAGATATTAATGCCCAATTATTTGTGACTATGGCTGCCGGTCTTTTTATTCTTCCTTTTTTTCTTTTTTCAGCAACAGCAGGACAGTTGGCTGATAAATTTCCTAAATCTAAGTTAATGGTCATCGTAAAATTAATCGAAATTATGATTATGATGTTTGCCATTTTTGCCTTTACTACAGAGAACGTTAATTGGCTAATGGCGGTGCTATTTTTATTAGGGACACAAGCTACCTTTTTTGGTCCTGCTAAATACGCCATATTGCCTGAACAATTACATGAAAAAGAATTAATTGCTGGCAATGGTTTAATTGAAGCCGGTACATTTATTTCTATTTTACTAGGAACTATTTTAGGCGGTTCATTAATTTTACTTCCTGGTGGTATTTACCTCGTTTCTGCAACCATCTTAGCGATTGCTATAGCGGGCTTCATCAGTAGTTTATATGTACCTAAAAGCCAAGCTGAACAACCCACTCTCAAAATTAAATGGAATATTCTTACTGAGACATTTAGATTAATGGGTTATGCCAGTGAGAGAACCGATCTCTTTCTTTGCATATTAGGCATTTCCTGGTTTTGGTTGGTTGGGGCTACTTTTCTTGCAGAATTCCCAGTATTCGTAAAAGAAATTCTATTTGCCAATGAACACGTAGTTACGTTTTTCTTTGCTATTTTCTCATTGGGCATTGCCTTAGGTTCGTTGGTATGTAATCGCTTACTAAAAGGACAAATCTCTGCGACCTACGTACCCTTGGGCGCATTAGGTATTACTCTATTTGGGTTAGATTTATTTTTTGCCTCAGGTCATGCTCAGGCTATTGCTCATGATAGCTTAATGACACTAAATCAATTTATTACCACTACGGTTGGATGGCGTATTAGCTTCGATTTGCTATGTATTGCTATCGCTGGTGGTATTTACACGGTTCCTTTATACGCTATCTTGCAACGCCGCAGTGAACCTGAACATAGAGCGCGTATTATTGCTAGCAATAACATTATGAATGCACTTTTCATGGTGGTCGCAGCAATTGCAACATTAATTATGTTAAAAATCGGATTATCTATTCGATATGTTTTCTTACTCGTTGCTTTAGCTAACGCTTTTGTTGTTGTTTACATATGTAAATTATTACCCGATGCTTTACTCAAAGCGGGTTTAATTTGGTTATTAAAATTTATTTACCGCGTAAGAGTGGTTGGTCTTGAAAACTACTATCAAGCTGGCGAGCGAGTGATTATCATTGCTAACCATACTTCCTTTTTAGACGCTGCACTTTTATCCGTATTTCTACCTGATAAATTAACCTACGCGATAGATACCTTTACTGCCAAGAAATGGTGGGTAAAACCCTTCTTACGTTTTGTTGATGCGCATAAAGTAAATCCTACTAATCCAATGGCATTAAAATCCATTATTGAAGTGATTAAGCGCAATCGTCGCTGCGTGATTTTCCCTGAAGGAAGGTTAACAGTGACTGGCGCTCTCATGAAAATTTACGAAGGCCCGGGCTTGATCGCAGATAAATCAGGCGCAAAATTGCTTCCTATCCGTATAGAAGGTGCCCAATATACGCACTTTTCTCGATTAAAAGGTAAAGTCAGATTACGCTGGGCGCCAACTATTACGCTCACTATTTTTCCTGCACAAACCTTAGATATTTCAGATGACATCAAAGGCCGAAAACGCCGCCTTCATATCGGTAATAAACTTTATGATTTGATGACA
Organism: Gammaproteobacteria bacterium; assembly: GCA_014132615.1. Taxonomy (GTDB): domain Bacteria; phylum Pseudomonadota; class Gammaproteobacteria; order DSM-16500; family DSM-16500; genus Aquicella. Next base: position 4,786 of record BMAH01000005.1, on the reverse strand, counting down.
GAAATGATGTTTGAAGGCAGTGATTATAAACAAACCTTATTTAGCTCTTTGATTGATGCAAAATCCACGCATGGCAGAAGGCATAAAATAGTCGAAGACATAGAACGCAATCCAACTACTTATCAACAATTTATTACGCGCAGCTTTATTTTAGGCAATATTTTAGCAAAACGAACTTATGCAGGAGAAAACGTAGGTATATTACTGCCTAATACGGTAACAACTGCGCTTACTTTCTTTGCTTTGCAAGCTTATTGCCGTGTCCCTGCTATGCTTAACTTTTCCACAGGGATTAACAATGTTGTGCAAGCTTGTAAAACTGCAAAAATTAAAACGGTATTTACTTCGCTTAAGTTTGTGCGCTTAATTAAATTAACCGATATGATTAATGCACTAAAAGCGGAAGGCGTAAACGTTGTCTATTTAGAAAATCTACGCTCATCCGTGAATGCATTTCATAAATTAAAAGGGTTGTTATACGCGCAATTTCCAAGGCTCGCTTATAAATGGGTGAATATTGGTAAAGCAAAACGCCATTTACTAGACCCTGAAGCTGCTGCTGTGGTTTTATTTACTTCAGGCTCAGAAGGTACACCTAAGGGCGTCGTATTATCACATAAAAATTTACAAGCAAATCGTATGCAGCTTAGTGCTTGTATTGATTTTACCCCTAGCGATAAAGCTTTTAATGCGCTACCTGTTTTCCATTCATTTGGATTAACAGGCGGTATGTTATTACCTATGCTCTCAGGTGTAAGCGTATTCTTTTATCCATCACCTTTGCATTATCGTATCGTCCCAGAATTATCTTATGACACCAATGCAACTATACTTTTTGGTACAGATACTTTCTTAACAGGCTATGCAAACTATGCTCATCAATACGATTTTTATAGCATACGTTATATTTTTGCTGGCGCAGAAAAATTACGTGATGAAACGCGTGCAACCTGGGCTCAAAAATTTGGTGTAAGAATATTTGAAGGTTATGGTACGAGTGAAACTTCACCTGTGCTTGCAACTAATATGCCAATGAAAAATAAACCAGGCACAGTGGGTCGTTTGTTGCCTGGAATTAAATATAAACTACGTGAAGTGCCAGGCATTGATGAAGGTGGTGTCTTGGTTGTCTCTGGCCCAAATATTATGAAAGGGTATTTGAAAGCAGAAAACCCAGGCGAATTATTACCACCAGAAGAAGGTTGGTACGATACAGGTGATGTAGTAACAGTCGATGAAGAAGGCTATGTCACCATCAAGGGCAGAGTAAAACGTTTTGCTAAAATTGGCGGGGAAATGGTTTCGCTCGCCATGATAGAGCAATACATTAATACCTTATGGCCTAATTTCCAACATGCAGTGATTAATATTCCGGATGCGAGAAAAGGGGAGCAAATTGTATTAGTGACTACCTTTGTTGAGGCTACTCGTGAAGCAGTAGTAGGCCATGCTAAAGCTAATCGTATAGGTGAAATTGCTATTCCTAAAAAAATTATCCACATGGAAACTTTGCCATTACTAGGAACCGGTAAGGTAGATTATGTTGCACTGAAAAAATTGGTGGCAGAGATAGATAGTTAGTTACTAATTGGTAACTAATTGTTATTAAAAACGGATCTCATTACTATTTCATCTCACTTTAAGGAGAATATGATGAAAACAGTAATGAGATTTTGTTTTATCTGGTTGTTTACATTGGTTGTTACCAATGCTTTTGCTAATGAAGCTATTCAACTTGAAAAAAATAAACAAACTGTGATGGCTTTTTATCAAGCTGCATTAAATGAAAAAGACATAAATAAAGCCATTCAGTTTATAGGTGATAGATATATACAGCACAATCCTAATGCGGCAGATGGAGTGCAAGGTTTGCGAGCCTACGTGCAATTTCTAAGAGAAAAATTCCCAGACTCTCAAAGCAATATAAAACGCATTATAGCTGAAGGTGATTACATCACTCTGCACGTGCATGCGTTACGAGAAAAAAATACGAGAGGTTTTGCTATCATCGATATTTTCAAATTAGAAAATAACAAAATTGTTGAGCATTGGGATGTTATCCAAGAAATCCCTGAAAAATCTGCTAATGACAATGGAATGTTTTGATTGTTCAATTGCCATTTTAATGGCCCCAGTTGCTAATATCCACTCTCATATACAACTGTCATGCCAGCATGTTTTTAGCTGGCATCCAGTTTTAGGCTGCTAGCTAAAAGCATACTGGCACACAAAGAAATAAACTAATAGGATTTGCTAGGTGGATTTGTCTCCATATTCGACTCTATTTTTTTATAATCATATAAGTTTATAACAAATCCTATGATAAATTGTTCTTTTACTACTATGCCAAGTTCCTGCATTTTTTTGACTAATTTTTCATTATCATCAGCATCATGACAGATAATAGTAACTGTCTTATCATCTTCATTTATATCTTGTGTTGTGCTAGCTAAGAGCATTTGTAAAGAATTACTTATCAACTTGGAGTCTGAGGATTTTATAAATATTCTATAAGGATTATATTCATCATTGCGTGTCGCTATTTCTCTTTGTCTCATCTCTTCCCGTAAATTTGACCTTCTTTCACATTCTTGGTGAAATTTAATTATATCTGCTTTGTCTAATTCAGGATTTTCTGAATACGGGTTAGGTGTATCTAATCCTTGCTGTTTAACAAGAAAATCTGAAATTATAAGAGGTATTTCAGCGGTCGGTAATCGGTTGCAAAAGCTAGCACACCTAGCTAAGCTTTCGTCATCACTTATAAATTTGACTAACTCAGGTAGGGCAAACACAACAGTAATTAACTCTGAATGATATTCTAGTATTAATAATAGCAAGTTAGTGATAATGCTAGGTCTATCACGAAAATTATTAATTAATACATCATAATGAAGTAATTTTTCTGAAAAACTACGTGTTTCGATTAATTTCTTGCAGTTAGCTTCGGATAACTTGTAAGAAAGAGTACGATTTGCTAAGACCAAATCAATATTTCCTTCCTCGCGACAAAATTGAGTGAGATCTTCATTGTCAAGGCAAGATAATAAATCTTGATCAACTGCTATAGAAATTAATTGTTTATGTGTGGTGAGTAAATTAAATAACTCGTTGCTGGTTAATTTGCGAGATAGGATTGTATCATTCAATAAGGCATAAGCAGTTTCATAGTCAATCACTGTTTTTTTATCTGATCGAGCGAGCATAACTATACTTCCTTATCTTAAAATAACGCGAAATTATATAAGAAGGCTTGATCAAAAAGATATAAGCTCTCAGAGAAAGTTGACTTTGCTCAGCTTTTAATTAACATTGGGCTTTTTATCCAGATAAGGAATAACCTGGTGGATTCGATAGGCGAAGTGGATGCTCGCGGAATTTGTGTGGGAATATTAGCGTTTCTTTTTGTCCTTCCCTATGTTTATTATCTATTAAAAAAGTTTGAATTAAATACCCAGCCGATTTTGATCAGCGTGTTGTTAAGCGCACTAGGACATCTCTTGGGTGCAGTTGCTATGTTCCTATTTGCCATCACTGCGGGTGCTGATTCTGTCTTTTACTTTAAAAACGCGGTACTAGGTTACCAGGGCTTAGGATATTATTTCGCATTTACAGTCATAGGCTATGCTAGACATTTTTTATTAGGCAATTCTTTTTTAAGTTGTTTTTTAGTCTCAGGTGCTATCGCTTTTGTTGCCTCAGTTTATTATTTATTAACGTATAAAATTCTACTTGATAGATTATCTAAACCACATTTTCTCTATCGGTACGATGCTAAGCAGTTAACACTACCTGCCTTCTTGTTATTGTGCTGGCCCTCGTATTTTTTTTGGAGTTCAGCCCTTGTTAAAGATAATTTTGCTTTTTTATCTATAGGTATGATTCTCTTTGTGGTTGCTCAAAGCAAAATTACATTATCAAATTTAATTACATTAGCTATTGGCGGCTTTTTAGGGTTAATCGTTAGGCCTTACTTATTTGTTATTTTTATTTTCTCCGCTTTTTTATATTTAATATGGGGAAGTAAATGGAATGCAGGTGTGAAGATAGCTGTAATAGGAATGCTGTGTTTAGGCACTTTTCTCATGCTTCCTATCTTAGGTGATTACGCCATGATGCTGCGTTTTTCTGGCACCACACTCACTGAAGTCGGGCAGTTTGCTGTGCGTCAGCAGCAATATATGAATATTGGGTCAAGTATTCCTATTCCTACGCATGATCCGCATTTGACCTTTTTATTTATTCCTTATCTTGTTTTAGTTAACTTATTTTTGCCTTTAGGTATAGGGGCGAGTAATGCGATTGGGTTGATTAGTTCTATTGAAAATGCTTATTTGTTAGGTTGGGTAGTTGTGTTTTGGAGAAATCGGGTGATATGGAAATTAGTTAGAGATAAGTTGAGTATAACGGTTTACTTTTTTATTTTTTCATTATTTGGTATGTCGTGTCTCAGTATTATGAATAGTAATCTGGGGTTAGCGATGCGTGAAAAAATGATGTATGTACCAGCGCTGTTGATGTGTGTGTTTTTAACTTATGCGTATAGAAGAATGTTGATCTTAGAGCAGCAGGAAGAAGAGGCGATAGAGTCCCCTGAGATGGCGCCAGCAACGTAATACATCATGTAATCATTACTCTACTCAAGTAACTAACGTAATAAATAAATTAAAATAAAAAAAATAACATTGCATTTAGTCCCTTCTCCCACCCTAAGAAACCAGATAAGAAAGCTGCTGATGGTTGTGGGAGAAGGTTAGGATGAGGGTGAACCTCACATTTTATTTCT
>BMAH01000004.1 GCA_014132615.1 Gammaproteobacteria bacterium | reverse complement strand
TAGTGACATTACCACCAGCAACATTATCTAAAACAGGATTGGCAAAAACGGTAAAAGTAAAACAAAACGCTAAAGCACCAACGATCAATTTTGGGTGATAAAGTAAAGCAATGATCTTTTTCAAATAAATCCTAACCACAATCATAGCCTCGTTTTATTTTATAACCTTATATTATTAAGTTTACACGATGGTCGGGTTTTTGCTTAAAAAGAATAGAGTGTTAAATCAAGATCTTAAAAAAAATAATTTGCCTCTTCTTAAGGTAGTGCTAAGTGATTGAATTATTCAGTTGCTAAGTCGTTGATGATTGGTAACAGTAAGGATTAATTTTTACATTTTTTAAATAGCCGTCATATGCGCTAGCAGCATCATTGACGAGATCATTTAGATTTTGATTGATGGTATCACTCACAATTAACCAAGCAGGTGAAGTATTAATACTATTCACATCAGGTTGCTGAATTATTTGAGAGACATCAGGAATAATTGGAATTGGATTGATAACGGGTGTTGATCCGCTACCGCCACCATTATCTGGCACAGTGCCAAAATTAAACCCTAAGAAAAACATGGTTACCCCGCCTACTACTGCACTTTGTGTTGCAGGATCAACGGTAGCAGGCACAGTAAATGATACAGTATCTGCATTAGTACCATTAAAGATAACAAAGCCGTTAAAGAAAATAGGATCATTAATGTAACCTGCTCTTGCACCTGTGACAACGACAGTATTTGTTTTGTTAGGAAGAGTAATATCATTATCAAATGCGCTATTACCTTCAAGGTTATTAATGTTAATAAAGTCAGTGATGGTAGGTGCACCATTTTTGGTAATGCCATCATTAGTATTGCTTAATATCACGCTAACTAAAGAATTGTAAGCAAGGTAGTTTAGTGTGTTGGTGCTGTTTAATGAACTACCATCAATTAAACCTGTTATCCTAGCATTATCTGCAAAAATGAAATTGTTTCCACTGTCACCGCCTGTTAAGTTTTGTATATCAATAAAACCTGCAACATTAGTGACATCACCTGCATCTGTACCAACAATATTCCACGTATTTGCTGCACCATTAGCTGCAACAAGCGTGTTCGTGCCACCATTGCCATTAATAGAATTAATGCTGCCGCCTAATAAATTAAAAGTATCATTGTTATTTCCACCAGTTAGATTTTGTATATTAGTAAATGCCGCAATACCGGTAACAGTGCCACTATTTGCTCCTGTAATATTCCAAGTATTTGCAACATTATCTGCTATTAATGTATTGATGCCAGCCCCGCCATTTAAATTGCCTGCTAACGTGCCTGTATTTAAGGTGAAACTATCTGTACTGCTGCCTCCAGTTAGGTTTTGTGTATTAGTAAATATGGCTGCGCCTGTAATACCTGTTGCAATAAAGCTGCCAGCATTTGTTGCATTAATTGTCCAGCTTTGTGTATTGCCGCTGTTTAAAGTGAAGCTATTATTTGCACCTGTACCTATAATTGTTAAATTATTTAAGGCGAGTGAGCCGCTTAAGCTGTTATTTACTGATTGCAACGTGAGATTTTGTCCGCCGCTCACACCATTTGCGATGGTAATATTATTTGTACCTGCATTTAAAATAGATGCAGCATCTAATGCAACGGTGCCAAGTGAAATAGCATTATTTGATGTTGAGATGCTTCCACCTAATGTAGTAGTACTTGCGGTGTTTGTTAAGCCGCCATTAAAATTAAAATTATCAGTACCATTTCCCAGTGTAACCCCACCCGTATTTAAGAAATTAACAGCATTAGTAAAAGTATTAGTGCTGCCATTTAAGATCACTGCATAATTGCCAGCAGCAGTTGTTAAACCAGATAAAGTTACATTATTGCCAAATGTTACAGTACCAGTACTACTTGCATCTTGCACTGCTAAAGTGTTACTTGCACCTGTAACAGAACCATTAAAATTAATTGCGCCACTTCCTGTAACAATATTGCTATTACCAATGACATTAACGTCATTAAAATTAACATTCGCATTCGTTGTATTTATAGTGGCAGCAAGCGCGGCACTGTTTACAATAGTTAAACCACCATTGAAATTATAAGTGCCAAATCCGCTAATATCAGTGGAACCGAGATTATTAAAAGTAACTGCATTGGTAAATGTGTTATTGCTACCGCCAAATGTAACAGAATAATTACCTGCAAAGGTTGTTAATCCTCCTAAGGTGACATCACTATTAAAAAGAACATTGGCAGAACCAGCTGAAACATCTTGTAAAGCGAGAGTTTGGCCAGCACCAGAAACACTACTGTTAAAGGTGATAGGTGTGCCATTTCCACTTCTCAATGTGGGTGAGGCAGTAAGAGTTACAGCATTATTGTAAAATTGGCCAGCACCCGTTGTAATTGCAGTAGTATTAATTGTATCTGTACCACCACCGCCTGAAGTTAACACCCCGCCTAAATTAACAATACCATTAAAAGCAGATCCTGCTGAAGAAGAGAGTGTTAAGTTAGAAGCACCAGAAATAGCACCTAAAGAAATTGCGCCGCTTCCTGTAGTAATGCTACTGTTACCACTAACATCAGTGGTGCCTAAGCTAAAAGCAGCATTGCTCGTCGTGAAGGTGCCAGCAATTTGTGTATTAGCAGCCGTACTGGTTAAACCACCATTAAAGGCAAAGGTATCACTCCCGTTTCCTAAAGTAACGCCACCCGTATTGGCAAAAGTAACGGCATTGGTGAAAGTATTATTGCTACCAAACATGTTTACTGCATAATTTGCCACGCCACCAAATGTCGTAAGACCACCCAAAGTGACATTGTCGTTAAATTGAACTAAGCCTGTTGCATTCACGGTATTATCTTGCAAGGTAAGCGTTTGACCGCTGCCGCTTACTGTGCCGCCAATGCCAATTGTGCCAGAACCAGAGTTAAGAGTAGAAGAACTGCTAACTACTACATTACCGAATATCATTGCGTCATTTGAGGTATTTACTATGCCAGCAAGTGTTGTTGTATTTAGAGTATAATTAATACCACTATTAAAATTAAACGTATTGCCGCTTCCATTCCCTAAAGTTAAACCTCCAGTATTTAATAAGTTGGTTGTGCCATTAAAATTATATGTTGAGCCGAGTAATTCTACTACATCCCCTGTAAAGGTTACATCACTGAAGTTTGAAGTAGAACCAAATGAAAAACCTGTGATAGTGTCATCTGCATTCAGTGTCAAAGCATTGCCATTTGTGGTAAAGCTTCCGAAACTAATACGTTCCGCACTATTAAAAACAGTATTTGCAGCATTAAGCGTTATATTGTTAGTTATTTGAATGCCAGACTCCGAAGAAATTGTTGCAGTGATGGAATTAGTATTAAAAATATTATCTGTAGCGATAGATGTAAATGCACCAACATTAATTAATCCATTATAGGTAATAGTATGAGCGCCGCTTTGTGCAGATATATTTATGAGGCCCGGACCCGTAATACTACCGTTAACTAAGATATCTGTACCAAGACCTTGTATGTCACTGGTACCATTAACTACTAAATCTCCTATAGTAGTAAGATTACCTGTAATAAGTAATCGGCCTTCTAATGTCGTAGTGCTAGCTGAGCTATCAAAACCTTCAGTAAACGTTAGTACGTCGCGTGTGGAAAGGCCGGCATTATTACCAAATGCAATGCCACCTGTATTATTAAACGTCGTAAAATCATTAATGGTTGTCGTATCCCCTAGAAAAGCGAGGGAGCTGGTATTGGCGACATTTGTAAAATTATCTAATGACAAGTTGTTATTAAAAATGACTGACGAGCCATTCGTATTAACGATACTTAAGCCACCATTTGTACCTGTAATATCTGCGTTTACAACAATATTTCCCGCTGCATTAAATGTCAGTGTGTTGGCTGAGCTCCAACTTATAGGTGCATTGACGGTGATGTCCCCATTTTGCGTACCGGTTGCTCCTGTTGTAATAATGACATTTGCGGTTGCTAAATTGGTTTGAATCGTTGTGTTTAAAACATTGGCGTCATCTGCATTGGGTGTGAATGTGTTAGGATCACCACCACTGAATGAGCCACCAGATGTTGCAGAAGCACTAATGGTGACATTGCGTGGATCAAGCAACCATGTTCCTAATACACCATGCGGTGCAGAAGTATTAACAATTATGTCGCCAACATCTAAGTAGTTTTTACCGGAAGTTTCAACAAAACCACCATTGCCACTTATTGCACCGCCTTGTGCGTAAATATCACCGTAAACTTTAGTAGCATTATCCGACCAAACAATGACATTACCACCATTACCAGAAGTAATGGCATTAGCATTAAGCTGTGCTCCACTTGCTATTACCGTGGCATTGGCATTTAGTAAAGGACCTTGGCCTTTATAATTGCCACCAATGTTAATATTCCCACCACCTAAATCGCCGGATGTATCAATGAGTGCATTTTGATCTAA
>BMAH01000003.1 GCA_014132615.1 Gammaproteobacteria bacterium | reverse complement strand
TTTATTGTTGGCAAAGTATAAGAAAATAGGAGGGGAATGAGAATATAAATTAGCACGCATTTACAGACAATTAAATAAACCCATCCAGGCCTATAATGAACTTATTCCACTCGTACACCGCGCGCCCAAAGAAATACGCAAGCAAGCTGTACTTGAAAAAATAGCTATGTTACTTAATAGCGAATACCCTAACTTTGATTTAACTCAAAGTATGCAGGAAGTAATAAAATCTTTAGATAATGCCGTTTTATCAAAAGAAGAACAGCAAGAAATTGTAAAATGCGTTAGAGCAAAAATGGCTTATCCCAACTTTACTACCGATATGCAAGATACCATACGTGATGAGGGAAAGAATTTAAAATGGCCAACGGAAATAGTATGTGATTTTATTCCTAGAGGTGAAAAAATCATAGCCGAGGAAATCAAAAGACAAATTACAATACGGGATCAAGAAACCGCTAAATATAAATATGGCTATCATCGCCATGTCTTATTCCGTCGCTTTAAGCATCATGTTAAAACAAACCACCCTAAAGAGGCTAGGGATGAACAACGTGATAATGAGACAATAAATTACATTATGAAATTTGCCAGCAAATAAATATTCTTAATGAGGATTTTCTAAACTCAATACGCCCGAGTTATAATCATAAGCAAATAACTCGGCGTATCTTCCCCATTCGATAACCGTACTTAATACGCGCTCTGCTTCACTCTCTGATAAATAGTCTTCTAATAACGAAAGAAAGTTTTCTTCTAATGCTCTATGTCTAGGGTGGCGAATGAGCTGGTCGTATATGTAACGCGCAAGAGGAACATATTTTTTCAAATGAATGGAGAAAATGCGTTTCTTTTCTTGAATATCTGCTTCTGCAAATGCTTTGCCTTCTTCCGTGATAGTAATATCACCTTTTGACACTTTAGCGAAGTGTAAAATATCTAATAACTCTGTTAAGGGAAATAAATCATCAATGTCTAACATTAAATTTTCTGCAACATCGGGCAAATCCATTTTACCTTCATGCTCAGGAGAGTTAAGTATTTCTAACAAACCCGTAATTTCTGCAATACCCGCTTCAGGCAAGCGATAACCTAAATCAATAACTGCGTGCTCTGCTATCCCTTCCTTCATTCTTTCTTCTTGCGGCAAGGTAGTCATCAACGTATAAATTCTATCAACTTGATTACGAAAACGAGGATCTAAATCACTTCTAGGGAAGGGTAATGTTACTTTCATGTCAGCGCGAATCGTGCCGGGATTACTGTTAAACACGATAATGCGATCAGCTATAGCAATGGCTTCTTCAATGCTATGTGTTACAAAAATAATGCCGTTTAATCCCGTTTGTTTACTTTGCCATAAATCTAAAAGGTCACTTTTTAAATTGTCAGCGGTTAACACATCTAAAGCGGAAAAAGGCTCGTCCATTAACAATACATCAGGATTAACAACCAGTGCGCGAGCAAAACCAACACGTTGACGCATGCCGCCTGATAATTCTTTGGGTAAAGCAGATTCAAATCCATCTAAGCCAATTGTATCGATTGCTTTTAATGCGCGCTCGCGGCGCTCATCTCTTGCAACACCGATAGCTTCTAAACCTAATTCTACATTTTGTAATACGGTTAGCCACGGCAGCAAAGCAAAGGTTTGAAACACCATAGAAATGCCGCGCTGTGGACCTATGACAGGTTTACTTCTGTAATAAACATCACCGCCTGTTGCATCAGTCAATCCAGCGATTATGCGCAATAAAGTAGATTTGCCTGAACCCGATTTACCTAATATTGCAACGATTTCGCCTTCGTATACTTTTAAGTTAATATCGTTTAACACCAATAATTCTTGGCGATCGCCTTTTCTAAATGATTTTTGTACATGAGCAATTTCTATAATGGGTTCGCTCATAAGCTACTCCAATGAAAAACGACTGACTGCGTAAGTATATAAAGGACGCCATACTAAACGATTAATCACTAGCACAAATAAACACATCATGCCTATACCTAGGGCAATACGCGGGAAATTACCTTGCGCTGTATAATCTGTAATATAGGCACCCAATCCTGTTGCGACTAATTTTTCATCACCCCAACTTGCTACTTCGGCGACTATGCTTGCATTCCACGCACCGCCTGCTGCCGTAATTGCACCTGTTACATAGAAAGGAAAAATAGCAGGTAAAAGTAAGCGCGACCAACGCAACCAACCAAATACGTTTAAATTATCTACTGCTTGCAGCAAATCTTTAGGTAACATGGAAGCGCCGGCAATAACATTAAATAAGATATACCATTGCGCACCTAAAATCATAAGCGGTGTAAGCCAAATATTGGGGCTCAAATGATAACGGACGATTAATACAACAATAAATGGATAAAGCAAATTAGCAGGGAATGCTGCTAATAATTGCGCAATAGGTTGCATAATATTGGCAGCACGTGGACGCAGCCCTACCCAAACACCAAAAGGAACCCAGATTAGCGAACAAAGAAGGATAAGCACTACGACTCTAATGCCTGTCACCAATCCCAGTAAGAAAACGTGCCCTACTTCGCGTAGAGAAATATTGGTGATAATAAATTGTAAAATAAAGCCTAGAGACAAAAGTGTAATGGCAGCGATAACGATATTCCAAAGTAATCCAATAATTTTATTTTCACGGCCTAATTCTAGTGTCGTTATGCTGGGTTTGATTCTTATAAACCATTTGACGTTAACGAATGCATCAAAACAAAGCGCTAATTGTCTACCAATATTGCGCATAAGCCGCGTTCGTCTAAAAAGGTTAATTACCCAGGATTCTTGGTATTTTTCTGACGCTAATTGTTCTGTTTTAAATTTTTCAGACCAAGCAACTAAAGGCCTAAATAAGAGTTGATCATAAATTAAAATAACGATGAACATAGTTAATACTGCATAACCAATGGCTGCTAAATTGGCGGCTTGAATAGCAACAGCAATGTATGAACCTATACCGGGTAATAAAATTTGTTGATTGGAGACAGTGAGCGCTTCTGATGCAACGACAAAAAACCATCCAGCTGACATAGATGCCATAGTATTCCATAATAAGCTTGGCATGGAATAAGGAACATCGATTCGCCAAAAACGCTGCCACGCAGATAAATGAAATAATCGCGCTGCTTCTCTCACTTCATTGGGTACAGAACGTACCGTTTGATAAAATCCCAGCGCCATATTCCAAGCTTGCGAAGTAAAAATAGCAAAAATAGCGGCGCATTCCGGCCCTAGTAAACTACCTGGAAATAATCCTATGAATGCAGTCACTGCGACAGATAAAAATCCTAAAATAGGAACTGCTTGTAAGATATCAATGAGAGGAATAATAATTTTTTCCGCTCTATCACTTTTGGCTGCCCAAGTAGCAAAGGTGAAGGTGAATAGTAATGACACCATTAATGCTATTAGCATGCGCACGACTGTGCGTGCTGCGTAAAAAGGGAGGGCGCTTGGCTCAAGTGAAATGGGAATGGCTTGGCCTAATTGGTAAGGCGTTGCCATTTGCTTTGCTGTCCAAGCAAAAAAAGCAATGACTGAGAGTACAATTAAAAGTGCTAGCAAATCCCAGTAATTAGGCAGCCTGGCCTTGTAAGCAATTTGAAAAGAACGAAAAAAACTCATGAGTTAATTCTCACAGCATACGCCCGCCATCTACCATTAACACTTGACCTGTAATGTAATCTGCATCACGTACAAAAAACAATACAGCTTTCGCAATATCTTCGGGTTGCCCCGCACGTTGCAGCGTGATTTTATTAATGATTTTTTGCTTATCTGAATCTGAGAGGCTATTTTTACCTTCCGGCCACAAAATTGAACCGGGAGCAACGGCATTTACACGTATATCAGGGCCCAATTCTTTAGCTAGTACCTTAGTTAACATATCTAGCCCACTTTTGGAGACAGAATAGATTGCATAATCACGCAATGGCTTTTCTACACAAATATCTGTGATATTTACTATTGTGCCTTTGGTTTTTGCCAATTGAGGAGCGGCGGCTTGAGAGAGGAAAAAGGGTGCCTTTAAGTTACTACCCATTAAGTCATTCCAAGCATATTCTGTGACTTTACCCATTTCAGTACGATAAAAACGCGAAGCATTATTAACTAATGCATCCAATCGACCCCACACTTCAGTTGCTTGATTAATCAATGCATTTTCACTTTCTAACAATTGCAAATCCGCGCGTATTGCAATTGCCGAATGAGGGCGAATCGCATTTAATTCTTCAGATAAATGAATAGCTGCTTCTTCAGATGCGTTATAATGTAATATCACATTCATACCTGCTTCGTGTAAAGTACGAGCAATTGCAGCGCCTATGCGTCTTGCAGCACCGGTGATTAATGCTACCTTTGAAGTTAATGGGTTTTTTTGCATAAAAAAATTCCTTATGATACGGCTTTATAAAATACTTTATTATAAACGTTTATGACTCTTATTGGCGATCTCCCTAAACCTAGCGATGAGCAACAAGCAAAAAGTGCTGCGCTCACTCATGCTATACGACAAGATATCATAGCTCATGGCGGCTTACTGCCGTTTGCAAACTTTATGCAGCATGCACTATATCACCCTCAATATGGATATTATCAATCGCCTAGTTTCACATTGGGAAAAATGGGGGATTTTACTACTGCGCCGCAAATTTCACCTTTATTTGCGCAGTGCTTTGCCCATCAAGCTTTGCAGATTTTTAATCACATAGGCTATTCAAATGTCTTAGAATTGGGTGCAGGAACAGGTCAATTTGCACTGGATTTCTTACAATTCTTTAAGAGCATTAATCATACAATAGGCCATTATTTTATTTATGAAATAAGCCCTGCTTTACGCGAAAAACAATATAAATTATTAGCCGCTACTCATCCCGATTGGCTATCGCGTATCACTTGGATCAATGAATTACCTAACGATTTTAAAGGCGTTATTATTGCTAATGAAGTAATGGATGCCTTACCTATTCATCGATTTAGTGTCACAAATAAAGCTATAAAAGAGTGCTACACTAGCGTAGATGAAAATGAATTTAGTTGGAAAACTGCACCTTCACATTCCGCTGCTTTCATAGCCTATACAGAAAAAATTCAGCATGAATGTCAAATGCCTGACAATTATACTTCAGAAATTAACCTCAACTTAACAACGTTTATTCCTCAGTTAGCCAATGCTTTATCACAAGGCGTAATATTATTAGCAGATTATGGCTACGGTCGGCTGGAATACTACCACCCTGCGCGAAACACAGGCACATTGATGTGTTTTTATCAGCATCACAAGCATGATAATCCGCTTATTTTACCTGGCCTGCAGGATATCACCGCTCATGTGGATTTTACTCATGTGATTGAAATAGCTAGTGATTACGGCTGCGAACTTAATGGGTATACAACGCAAGCTGCTTTTTTAATGGGCAATGATTTAATGCGCCTTGCAGAACTTACTGCAAAAAATGCTGACAAAATTGCAGAAGTTAATTTAAATCAACAAATTAAGATGCTTACTATGCCAAGTGAAATGGGTGAAAGAATTAAAATTATGGCACTTAGTAAGAATATAGAGAGTCGCTTAGCTGGTTTTGCTTTGCAAGATAGAAGACGCGACTTAGTAGTTTATGTATAATCCTGACTCAATAATAAGAGGGTGAGTGGGTGAGTCGCATTGTTAGTTTAGAAATTCATAAAGATGAATTATCGTTTTCAGCTGGGCATTTCACTATTTTTTCTGCGACAGAAAGAGAAAGTTTGCACGGCCATAATTACTATGTGAGCATTGCTTTCAAAGTGAACATAGAGGAAAACGGCTTAGCATTTGATTATAGAATTTATAAACAAAAATTACAGGCTTTATGTAACAAACTCGAAAGGCATTTTTTACTGCCTGCATATTCCCCTTATTTAAAACTTGAAGAGAATGACGCGTATTTAATTGCTCATTTTAATGGGCAAAAAATTCCTTTTCTCAAAGAAGATGTGATTGTATTACCGCTTACAAATATCACTATAGAAGAATTATCTCATTGGTTTTTAGAAAATCTTATTGGTGAGAAAGCAGAATTAATGCAACACAACATTCAAGAAATTACTGTAAAAGTTTACAATGGCCCCGGTCAATCAGGAGGAGCCTGTTGGCAAGCGGCCTAGCAAGGATGTTCCATGCGTATCGTTATTAGTTTTATCTTTATTCTTTTTTTATCAGCTTGCTCATCTGTTAATTCAGTTGCACCGTTTAATCACGAACAAGCGGATAAATTAATCAAGCAACATGATAAACAAATTCCCGCGAAAGAGCGTGTGCAAATAACACTACCTCATGCTTTTAAACAAGTGAAAGAAAATAGCCACTACTTTTTTATTCCTAGCAATGAATCCATTAATAATTGGCATGAGCAGCTGCATACTTCAACCATTGCTTATCAGCATTATGCTAATCAATCTAAAGAAAGTATGATGCGAGAGAGGATAGAGGCGCTAAAAGAACATTGCAAAGTTGATGATCAAATCATTGAGAAAACATCTAGCACATTGACCTATGAAGCAACTATATGCTGTGAGAATAAGCGTGAGCAAATGATCGTAAAATTATTTCAAGGTGTTGATGCTGTCTATATTCTCAGTTATAGGGCACGCAATGTGAATGAGAGAGAATTTAAGCAAATGCGTTTAGCAATTAAAACCAGTTCATTAGTCATTAATCCTAAGCATAGGCAAAAAATTGATGACAATACGTCGAATTTTTCCTTTTTATGGTCTTAAATTTACTCTTTACTGATAGACATTAATTCACGGTTAATTGAGAAAGTTAATACTGTTCTAATTAATACGATAATGGCTAGTAAACCGACATCATAATAATCAGGCGTAGTGGTCGTGCCAATTAAATCGGCTGCTACAATAAATTCCAACCCAAGAATCAACACATGACCTAAATTTAATCTGATTTTATTGATATTCACACCTTGCTGAGTCAGTTGACCGCTGAATACATAATAAGCATATTGTGCAAGACAGACGAAGACGCCGGTGACGATAATAAAAATGCCTATGAAGGAAACTATATGCTGAATAAACACAATTCCAATGTGAATCGTTTGCCAATCCATAGCACGTCCTCTTGTGATGATAAAGTTTAGCTTATCATGATTATAGAAAATATCGCTAGAATGCTGCGTATCATCTTCTTGCTAATGAATAAACATTTGCAGGCAACTCACTGACCATAGGGCAATAAGACCAATACTTTATTTTTACAAAATCAGCTGGGTAAACAATAAAAGTATCGTAAGCATGTAAATGAGATAAAGCTGCGTTTAATTTTATTTTTATAGAGACAAAAGGCTTGCGGGCATAATAAGTTGGGTAACCTGCTAATTTTAATTCTTCTTCAACCTCTCCTCCTAAAGTTCTATAAGCAAGCTCTGCCTGATCGGATAAAAGCCATTTATTCACAAATGATTGGATATGGCATTCTATATCACTAAATACATGTGTTGGCTCTTCGAGCTTGGGTAAATCACCATTTAATTCTTTGTACTGTCTTTTTAGCAATAATTTATTTTTTACTCTAGAAAAAAATCCTAAGCTTGAAATAGAAGAGGAGGAAGCTGAACATAAGTGAACATGCTTTAAAGGTAGCGCATCTACCATGATATAAACATGTTGTATGCTATCTATAAAACAACTAAATGCCTCCATTTCAGTTAAGAAAGACGTTTTAGGTAATTGAGAAGAGTAATAATGATTAAGAATCTTTGACCAACTTTGGTTGTGAAATTTTTCAGGTAGCAATTTTTTAACATACTGAGCTTGATTACTAACTACCTGCTCATCAGTTAATATTCTGTACCAAGCTTTGCTCATTAGCAGCATACTGGCATAGGAAAGGGGATTAAGTTGCAAAGCAATTAAAAAAATAACTTCCTCTGGGATAATTTTCTTAATTGAACCGAAAAATTCATTAGAATAATTTTCTTCGAAAAATGCTGCTGATTTATCATGCTTCTTTTTTTTGAGATCACTAGGTAACAAACCTTGTTTATCAGGTATGTAAAGCAAACTTGGGTAATGAGAGGCCAAATAATCGACCACCCCTTCATGCCAATATCGACTTGCCAAATGCAATAATGTTTGCTGACAATAAATTAACTCAACATTTGCACCCAATTTAATAAAATGTTTAACCTCATCAAGATCACCTTTTTTAACTGCTTTTATTAATCCTTTATCAAGCTTAGCAGACCTTGCTGTGATCATAAGACGAATCTGTCCTTAGCATTTTATGTTCTGTCATGCATCCAGCTTTTAATATAAAACAATTTGAATACTGGCTAAAAGGATACTGATTATACAGTAGCTTTGATAAGTGCGTAACATTGTCCCTGTAGATGTTTAGTAATTCGATGACAGAAATCTGCTAGCCTTACTATAGATAGGG
>BMAH01000002.1 GCA_014132615.1 Gammaproteobacteria bacterium | reverse complement strand
CTTGCATCATGGGTGTTTCAACTTCTAAGAAATCACGCTCTTTTAAAAATTGTCTAATTATATCGGTAATTTTGCTACGTATGATAAAAGTGAGTCTGGTTTCTTCATTAGCAATTAAATCTAAGTAACGCTGACGATAGCGTGTTTCTTGATCCGTTAAACCATGAAATTTATCTGGTAGAGGACGCAGTGATTTAGTAAGCAAACTAATTTGTTTAGCTTTAACAGATAACTCACCTGTCTTAGTTTTGAAAAGCTGGCCTGTCACCCCTATGATATCGCCTAAATCCCATTGCTTAAAATCATCGTATACAGCTTGTGTTACATCATCTTGTTTAATATAAATTTGCATGCGGCCTGACATGTCTTGAATATGCGTAAAACTAGCTTTACCCATCAAGCGTCTTGTCATAATACGACCAGCTACTTTAACAAGGATAGGGTTTGCTTCTAATTCTTCTTCTGTCTTATCTTGGTATTTTGCATGTAAAGAGGCAGATAAAGCATCTCTATGAAATCCAGCAGGATAAGCTTGGCCTTGCTCACGCCAGCTTGCTAATTTTGCACGGCGTTGTTCAATTAAATCATGGGTACTTACAATCTCATTTTGATTTTCAGACATGGTTATAATCCGCTTAATAAACTTGCTTCAATAAATTTATCTAAATCCCCGTCAAGCACTGCTTGAGTATTGCCAACTTCAACACCAGTGCGTAAATCTTTTATTCGCGACATATCAAGTACGTAAGAGCGAATTTGATTACCCCAGGTGATGTCTTTTTTATTTGCTTCAAGCGCTTCTTGCTTAGCATTTTGTTTTTGTCTTTCGACTTCATATAACCTTGCACGCAATTGCTTCATCGCTTGCGCACGGTTTTTGTGCTGAGATCTATCCGATTGACATTGCACGACAATGCCGCTTGGCACGTGAGTAATACGTACAGCAGAGTCAGTTCGATTAACATGCTGACCACCTGCACCACTTGCTCTATACGTATCGACACGTAAATCGGCGGGATTAATTTCTATCGCAATATTATCATCAATCTCAGGTGATAAAAAAACAGAAGCAAACGAAGTATGACGTTTATTATTTGCATCAAAGGGTGATTTTCTTACTAGTCTATGCACACCACTTTCTGTTCTTAACCAACCATAGGCATAAGGGCCATCAAATTTTACTGTCGCACTTTTAATACCCACGACTTCACCGGGTGACATTTCTATCAATTCTGTTTTAAACCCATGCCGCTCACCCCAGCGTAAATACATTCTAAGCAGCATATTGGCCCAATCTTGTGCTTCTGTTCCGCCAGAGCCTGATTGGATATCCATGTAAGCTGCATTTCCATCCATTTCACCTGAAAACATGCGCCTAAATTCTAACGACTCAATTTGCTTAGTGAGTTTTTCTGCATCTTGAGTAATAGCAGACAACGTGTCGGTATCATCTTCAGCAAAGGCTAATTCGTATAATTCGTCTGTATCCTGCAGATATTGCTGCAAGGCTTGCATCATTTGCACTATGTCTTCTAATTGAGCGCGCTCTTTACCTAGACTTTGCGTTTTTTCAGGTTGAGACCAAATAGCAGGATCTTCTAATTCTTCTTTTATTTGTGATAAGCGTAGCTTCTTTTGATCAATGTCAAAGATACCCCCAGATGCTTTCCAATCTGGTCTGCAATTCTTTGAGGTAGTTACGCATGGAGGTGATTTCTATCATAAAAAACCCTTAATCTAATCGCTGCAATGTAGCAATTTTTTCATTGATATGCCAGAACTGAGGTAATTTAAAGATCAAGCTGGACTAGGCTTTTGCCAAAAATTAATGCATCTTCCTGGCCGTTTACAGTGGGATAATAATCCTTACGCTCGCCTATCAAATGAAATTTCATCTTTCTGTACAAAGAGATAGCGCGGGAGTTTGACCGCCTTACCTCAAGATAAACGATGCCAGCCCCCTTCTCTCTTGCCTGCGCTAACGCATATTCCATCAATTGACGCCCCAATCCCTGATGCTGGTATTCACGCCCAACGCACAAATTTAGCACATGGCACTCGTCTGCCGAGAGAGAAATGATAACAAAGCCTAATAGCTTGTCTTGGTCTTCAATGGCCCAACCTATATAGCCGACTTGAAAACAGGTTTTAAACGTTTCCTCATTCCAAGGCGCAATATGAACTGCTTTTTCTATCAAAAGCATTTGTTCTAAATCAGATTTAAATAGCGGTCTTATCTTCATAAATAGAGAGTATCAAACCAGATTATTTTCACCTAACAATTTGTTATATTGACATATTAACTCTAAATTAGAGCAAGTCCTATGCCTTACCGATTAACAAAAATTTACACCCGAAAAGGTGATGAAGGCTATACCACGTTGGGCGATAAACGTCTTTCTAAAGATGATTTATTAGTGGAAGCGGTAGGCACAGTGGATGAATTGAATTCTCACTTAGGTGTGGTTCTTTCTCATGAGATAAAAGATGAATCTATTAAACAAGCGTTAACTCAGATTCAACATGATTTATTTAATTTAGGCGGGGAATTACATTTACCGCAATATGTTGCTATTACCAAAGAACATATTGAGAAATTGGAACAGCAATTAGATATTTGGAATGATACATTGCCGCCTTTAGAGGAATTTTTATTGCCTAGAGGAAATCCTGCGACAGCGGCTTGTCATGTAGCAAGAACAGTGTGCAGACGTGCTGAGCGTTGTTTGGTTAGATTGCATAGGCAAGTTCTTTTGGATAATGCAGAGTTGATTCGTTATTTGAATCGATTATCGGATTTATTGTTTGTTGCCGCGAGGATGTTATTGCGCGAAGGGAAAGAACAAGAAATTTTGTGGGAGCATAAGAGGAAGAAGTGAATATTACTCTTATTTCAAACCTTGCTTCTAGTTCCTTCTCCCGCCCATTGCATTTCAAAAGATCACTGCTATCAGTTGCGGGAGAAGGTTAGGATGAGGGAAAACCTCAGGGTTTTATTTACTGTAAATTAATACCACCATTCTCCCTCACCCCAACCCTCTCCACACTCACTGTTTGAGTCTTTCTCATTTCAGTGGGTGGGAGAGGGAGCAAGCGATGGAATTAAGTGAAAATAAACTTTCTATTCTTTCTTCTTAGGAATATATAAATCCGTAATCGTCCCTTCAAACACTTCCGCCGCTAAAGGTATGGTTTCAGATAACGTTGGATGCGGATGAATAGTAAGAGCCACATCTTCAACATCACAACCCATTTCTATCGCTAAGGCAATTTCACCCATTAACTCACCCGCATTAGGACCGACAATACCTGCGCCTAATACTTTGTGTGTTGCTTTATCAATAATGAGCTTAGTCATCCCTTCGCTGCGGCCAATACTTAATGCACGACCACTAGCTGCCCAAGGGAATATACCTTTGCCGTAATCAATGCCTTTCGCTTTGGCTTCATTTTCAGTCATGCCAACCCAAGCCACTTCTGGATCCGTGTATGCAACGCTTGGGATGCACTTAGGATCGAAATAATGTTTAAGCCCGGAAATCACTTCCGCAGCAACGCGCCCTTCTGGAATAGCTTTATGGGCAAGCATAGGATTGCCAGCTATATCACCTATTGCAAAAATATGAGGGACATTAGTACGCATTTGTTTATCAGTTGGAATAAAGCCGCGCTCATCTACTTTAACGCCTGCTTTACCTGCATCAATTTGATCGCCATTAGGTCTTCTACCTACAGCACATAAAATTCTATCGAATTTTTCAGGCGCAGATGGTGCATTTTCACCTTCAAAAGTAACATAAAGGCCGTCTTTCTTAGCTTCAACTTTAGTGACTTTTGTTTTTAAATAAATATTTTTATAACGTGATTTAATACGCTTAAAGAGTGGCATGACCACATCGCTATCCGCACCAGGGATAATTTGATCCATTAATTCGACCACGGTAATTTCACCACCTAAGGTGTGATAAACCGTTGCCATTTCAAGACCAATGATACCACCACCAATCACCAACATTTTTCCAGTGATATCTTCTAACTCTAACGCACCGGTTGAATCAATAATGCGATCATCTTCAGGAAGAAAGGGAAGCTTAACAGGACGCGAACCTGCAGCAATAATTGCTTGCTCAAATTTCACTATTTCTTTAACGCCATCTGCTTGTGTCACTTCAATTTCATGATCAGAGATAAATTTACCTGTGCCTTGCACCACTTCCACTTTACGTTGTTTAGCTAACATTTTTAAACCGCCGGTTAACTTGTTAACAACGCTATTTTTCCAATCACGTAACTTTTTGCTATCTATTTTTGGTTTGCCGAAAGCAACGCCGTGTTCACTCATTTCAGCCGCTTCATCTACAACTTTTGCTGCGTGTAATAATGCTTTTGATGGTATGCAACCGACGTTTAAGCACACACCGCCTAATGAGGCATAGCGTTCAATCAATATAACTTTTTTACCTAAATCAGCTGCACGGAATGCAGCGGTATAACCACCAGGACCACTGCCTAATACGACGACTTCTGTTTGCTTAGTCATTTTCTTCCTCTAACTATCTACAATAATAAGTTTCGAATATCAGATAACATATTGGCTAAGTGCACAATAAATCTTGCCCCTTCTGCACCATCTATCACTCTATGATCGTAAGACAAGGATAGCGGTAGCATTAAGCGTGGTACAAAACTTCCATCTTGATAAACGGGTTTATACGCACTTTTTGAGACACCTAAAATAGCCACTTCAGGCGCATTGATAATAGGGGTAAATGCTGTACCACCTATTCCACCTAAACTTGATATTGAAAAACAACCACCTTGCATATCGCCTGGTGTTAATTGTTTTTTACGGGCTTTTTCACTGATTTCTGCCAATTCTTTTGCTAAATCAACTAACCCTTTCTTATCTACATCTCTAATAACAGGTACTACCAATCCATCTGGAGTATCTACTGCCACACCAATATGGAAATATTTTTTCAAAATTAAATTTTCACCATTGGCATCTAAAGACGCATTAAAATTAGGGAAAGCTTTTAGCGCAGCAACCACTGCTTTCATAATAAAAACTAGTGGTGTTAATTTGATTTTTTGTTTCTCTAATTCATTTTTTTGCGCTTGACGGAAATCTTCTAGTGAAGTGATATCAGCTTCACTAAATTGAGTAACATGAGGAATCATGACCCAATTGCGTTGTAGATTTTTACCTGAAATTTTCTTAATGCGTGATAACGCTTGCGTTTCTATAGGACCAAATTTAGTAAAATCAATTTGCGGCGCTGCAGGTAAACTAAAACCACTACCCGCTCCACTTTGTACTTGAGCCAACTGGGTTTTTACATAGATTTGTACATCTTCTTTTAAGATGCGATCTTTTGGCCCAGTACCTTTTAATAGCGCTAAATTGACGCCTAATTCTCTAGCCAAACGTCTTACCCCAGGACCTGCGTGTACATCAGATACGGCTTGTTGCACTGTACCTGTTAAAACAGGTGCTGCTTCTGGTTGTGCCGAGGGTTTTTCTGCTTTCTTTTCAGTCTCTGGTTTTACTTCCGCTTGAGTTGCTGGTTTTTCTGCAGCAGGGGCTTTCTCTTCACTTTTTGCACTAGCCGCTTCACCTGCAACTTCAATCGTCACTAAAGGTGAACCGTGGCTCACTTTATCATTAATTTTTACATTAATTTCTTTAACGATACCTGCATCAGCAGAAGGCACTTCCATGGTGGCTTTATCTGACTCTAAGGTCACAACCGGCGTATCAACTTCTACTTTATCACCAGGCTTAACTAGAATTTCAATCACAGTAACTTCAGCTGCACCCCCTAAATCGGGGGTTGTAATTTTCTTAATCGATGACAAAGTATATTCTCCTTAGTCAAAAACACTCGCTACCCGCACATGAGTACAATGTACACGGTGGCTTTATTTATTAAACGGTAACGGGGTTAGGCTTCTTAGGATCAATCCCATATTTTTTCATCGCTGCTTTCACTTGGCTAGCAGGAATTTCACCTTCTTTTGCTAAACCATGTAACGCTGCAATAACGATGTAATACCTATCCACTTCAAAAAAGTGACGCAATTTTTCGCGTGTATCACTACGACCAAAACCGTCTGTTCCAAGCGTAACATAAGTGCGTGACACATACGGACGTATTAAATCTGCTAGTGCACGTACGTAGTCAGTAGCAGCAATAATAGGACCTTTACGGTCTGCTAAACATTTCTCAACATAACTCACTTGCGGCTTATTTTCTGGTGATAACATATTTTTGCGTTCACACGCGAGACCATCATGACGCAATTCGCTAAAGCTTGTGACACTCCATACATCTGCACTGATGTCAAAATCTGCTTTTAATAATTCAGCAGCCGCAATGACTTCATTTAAAATAGCGCCTGAACCCAGCAATTGAACCTTATGTTTCGCTTTCTCACCTTCTTTGAACAAATACATTCCTTTGACTATGCCTTCTTCTACCTCTTTTGGCATAGCAGGTTGAACGTAGCGTTCATTCATTGCCATGATGTAGTAGAAAACATCTTTTTCTTCTGTATACATTTCTTGTAAGCCGTACTGGATAATGACTGCCATTTCATAACCAAAACAGGGGTCGTAAGCGCGGCAATTAGGAACGTGAGCTGCTGAAAGTAAACTAGTGCCGTCTTGATGCTGCAAACCTTCACCTTCTAAAGTAGTGCGTCCTGCTGTTGCACCGATTAAGAAACCACGCGCACGCATATCACCTGCTGCCCAAATTAAATCACCTACGCGCTGAAAACCAAACATAGAGTAGTAGGTAAAGAAGGGAATCATAGGGAAGCGATTGGTTGAATAAGACGTTGCTGCTGCTATCCAAGAAGCCATGCAACCTGCTTCTGTAATACCTTCTTCTAAGACTTGGCCATTTTCTGTTTCGTGATAATAGAGAAACTGTTCTTTATCTTCAGGGGTATAAAGCTGACCGACAGGTGAGTAAATACCAACTTGTCTGAATAACGCTTCTAAACCAAATGTTCTTACTTCATCAGAGAAAATAGGAACGATGCGTGGACCTATGGTTTTATCTTTCAATAAAACGTTTAATACACGACCTAAGACCATGGTCGTTGACATAGTTCTATCGCCTGAGCCTTGTAAAACGGCATCAAAAGCAGGTAATTCAGGCACAGTGAGTGGATTTGAAACCACTTCACGGCGTGGTAAATAACCGCCTAAGGTATTACGTCTTTCATTTAGATAAGCGAGTGCTTTACTATCTTTTGCAAAGGGAATGAATTCTAAATCATTACGTTGTTTTTCATTCACATCGAGTTTAAAGCGATCACAAAATACGGTTAACTCTTCAGGACTCATGTCTAATTGATTGTGTGCAATGTTACGACTTTCTGCACCGTTTACTCCTAAACCATAACCTTTTACACCCTGAGTTAAAATAACGGTGGGTTGGTCTTTATGGTTTACGGCAGCGTAATAACCTGCGTAAATCTTAACAGGATCGTTTGCACCTCTATGAAGCAGACTGACTTCGTCATCCGATAAATCAGCAACTAATGCTTTTAATTCATCCGTGTTAAATAAAAATTCGCGTTTGTAAGCTCCGCCTCTTACGTAAGCTGTTTGCAAATCGCCGTCTAAGCATTCTGTTAAACGTTTAGCTAACGCACCGGTTTTATCTTTAGCAAATAATTTATCCCAATTGCTATCCCATAACACTTTAACTACATTCCAACCTGCACCGCGGAATATACCTTCTAACTCTTGCACAACTTTACCATTACCGCGTACTAAACCATCTAAGCGCTGCAAGTTACAATTGATGACAAAAATTAAATTATCTAATTTTTCACGCGCAGCTAATGATAACCCTGCAATGGATTCTGGTTCATCCATTTCACCGTCGCCGCAAAACACCCAAACTTTTCTATCATCAGCAGGTAATAAGCCGCGATTGTCTAAATATTTTAAAAATCTGGCTTGATACACACCCTGCAACATACCTAAACCAAGTGAAACGGTAGCAAATTGCCAAAATTCCGGCATTAACCAGGGATGAGGATAAGAAGATAACCCATTGCCACCCACTTCTTGACGGAAGTTATCTAATTGTTCTTTGGTAATACGGCCTTCTAAGAAAGCTCTAGCATAATTACCTTCTGATGAATGGCCTTGGAAATAAACTAAATCGCCTAATTTATTTTCAGTCGCACCTCTAAAAAAGTGGTTCATACCTACTTCATACATGGTTGCAATGGAGGCAAATGAGGCTAAGTGACCACCTACGCCACCCGCTTTATGTTTTGCTTTAATAACCATAGCAATGGCATTCCAGCGAATTAACGCTTCTATTTGCGCTTCAAGGTCTAAATTACCTGGATAACTAGGCTGTGAATCGGCAGAAATAGTGTTAACGTAGGGCGTTGAAAGTGACACTGCGCCGCTTTCTACACCTTGCTTCTGCGCTTGATCTAATAATGTTTTTAATATGTATTCGGCCCTTTCTTTACCCTCATATTTAATAAGGGAAGCGAGCGCTTCTAGCCACTCTTTAGTTTCAGTAGGATCACTATCACTCCACGTTTTTGCCATGCTATGTTCCTATATCTATCTGTGGGTCAAATTATTTGGGGCTAAGTTTACCTTGAATGCATCAAAAGTCCAAAGCTTGTTCTAATTCAGGCACCTTTTGGTATATTTTAACCCATAGGGCTATTTTTTAGGGGGATTAGCGGAACAAATCAGTCAATTAATTGGTCATTTTTTGCCTAGCTAAGGCTAATGCTAGGCATATTTGTTGCGCACCCTGCAAAAGCCTAGGACCTGCCCTATGGATTAAATTAGGGTCTACTGTGTAAAAGGTTTGTTGTTTGACAGCGGTTAACTGGGGAAATTGAGTAAAAGGCCGTTTCCAATCTTGAGCCACGTCGCTACCAATAATGACTTGTGGGTCGTTTGCAAGCAAAGCCTCCCAGGTAATTTGCGGCGCCATCGTTTTTACATTAGCAAATACATTCTTTCCTCCACAAAGGGTGAGTACTTGATTAATCCAACTTGTCTTATTAATCGTCATTAGCCCGTAAGCACCGATTTGATAGAAAGCAGTGATCTTAGGTTGGCTGCTATACTTAGCTTCTAATTGATAAAGACCTGTTAAAAATTGCTTAGCTGCCTTTTTAGCTTCAGGCTCTAGATTTAATAAACACCCAAGATTTTCCATAGTACGAGGGATATCAACTAACTGATGAGGGCTCACTGTATATATAGGAATGCCAAATTGAGTTTTTAAAATAGTTAATTGTCTAGCAAAATTACTATCCCAAGTAACAATGAGATCAGGATGTAAAAATACAATACGTTCTAAATCTAAACCCGTGTAAGACCCAATACGCGTTAAATTTTTTGCAGCTTTAGGATAATCACTACTATCAACCGTTGCGATTAAACGTTCACCCGCACCTATGCTATAGAGTATCTCTGTTAAATCAGGTGCTAAGGTAATAACACGTTTTGCTGGCGCTGCAAGCGTTAACGTTTGACCTGTGTCATCTATTGTTTGGCAATGGGCATTAGCCGCATTGATGAATGCGGCTAATAAGAAAGAAATGAAAAAACGCATTAGAAAATTAAAACCAAAATCCCCACTAGTACTAGCATGAGTATGAAAGCTCTATCTAAAAGGCTAATCGCATTTTTATGCAAAGCAGTAATAGGCATGGATTTATCTTCTAATCCTAATGCAGCAGTACCGCATTCAACCAATAAAGTTTCATTACTATTTAATCCTTCACCCGCGTGTTTGCGCCAATGAGCTAACACTTGAGAAAAATGACCGCCCAGTGCGAGTAATAAAGTTAATAAACGTGCGGGCAGCCAATCTAGGATATTGATTAAGCGCTCAGCGCCTTTTGCTAAAGCAGGTTCTTCGCAAGAGAGAGCCGCTGTTCTATAAAGTACAGCGCCCATGGGTCCAAAAATTGCAAACCAAAATACGACTGCAAATACACGACGGTTTGCTTCTATAAATATATGGGTGAGAAAGTGTTTACTAAGATTTGGCGCAGCTTCTGGTTCATCTGACGTAGGCATTGCAAATGCATCAGCCCATAGGTCGCGAGGCCCTAAGCAATAAAGTAAAATAAGGATGGAGAAAATTAAGTTTAATAACCCATATAGCCAACCTACTAACAACATATTGATGAGGGCGGCTAAGATCATTAAAGGGATAATAATAACTGCTAAAGTGATATACGTTGATTTGCCAGGTAGCCTTGCAATGATGGCGTGTTCATAAGCGTTATACCATTGCCAATTGCGTAAATGGGTACTATCAAAAAAACGCTCTACCAATAACCCAATAAAAATTACAAAAAACGTCATGCCGTGATTCCTTTTAGATAATCCCAATTAAAAGCTAAGCCAGGATCTGTTTTACGTCCCGGGGCTATATCACTGTGTCCAACGATACGGTCTTGCGTAATAGCTGGGTAGGCGTGCCTTAATAAAGAGATAACGTGCGCCAATTGGTGATATTGTGCTTCTTCATAAGCTAATTCATCGGTTCCTTCTAATTCTATCCCAATTGAAAAATCATTGCAGCGTGTTCGCCCCTCAAAGGAGGAGACGCCCGCATGCCAAGCTCTTTCTGTAAATGGGACAAATTGAATAATTTCACCGCTGCGTTTTATAAGCAAATGCGCAGAGACACGTAAATCAGCAATCGTTTCAAAAAAAGGATGCTGACTATGATCTAAGTGACCACAAAAGAAATCTTCAATCGCTTGTCCGCCAAATTGGCCAGGGGGTAGGCTTATTCCATGTATGACTATCATATCAATAGGTATATCTTTAGGCCGCGCATCGCAATGCGGGGAGGGCTTGTATAAGACAGGGGTCAAAAAACCCTTCTTAGGATCTACTCTTAATGTTTTTATCATGGGACTCATTATAATCTGATTGCAAATGCGATAGAAATATGTAAAAAATGGCACCCTCTTATTTTTTACATATATAATATTCCCATGCAGCCAGAACAAGTTAAGCGCTTAATTGAAATTGGATTAACCGATGCTCATGTCTATGTAGAAGGTGACGGTGCTCACTTTACCGCATTGGTCGTCAGCCCGCAATTTGCCAATAAGTCTAGGATACAAAAGCAACAATTAGTCTTAGAAAC
>BMAH01000001.1 GCA_014132615.1 Gammaproteobacteria bacterium | reverse complement strand
TAAAAGCCCATCGCCTACCCTCACCCCAACCCTCTCCCACACTCTCTACCTGAGTTCTTCTTTACTACAACAGGTGGGAGAGGGAGCAATGCACGTCATTCCTGTACGTTAGCGCAGATTTCTGTCATCGAATTACTAAACATCTACAATCCTGAGCGCAGCGAAGGGATCTGTTTAAAATTTTTATTAATGAATTGTATAAAAGCAGATCCTTCGCTGCGCTCAGGTTGGTAGTCACTTGGCTTAGGTAACAATTGCTACATGCAGGATAATAGGCTAAAACCCCTAGTTAACCATGGGAAAATGATAAATTTACTGCTAAAATTTGCGTACTTTTTTTAGCAGCTAATTGCCATGCAGACAATTAAATCCCAAGCATTATTTAATCTATCCATCCTGCTTCTCCTAGGATTAATTTGGGGCACCGGCTATTCCATTGCCCGCTTTGCTACCACAAACGGCGTACACCCCATAGGTTATAGTTTATGGCAATCCATAGGTCCTGCGATTGTATTTAGTTTTATCATGCTGTTTAAGGGGGAACACCTACCCTTCTCTTTCTATCATATTGGGTTTTATCTTGTTTGCGGTTTAACCGGTATAGTGATACCCAATACAGCTATGTATTTTGCTGCACCTCATTTACCCGCAAGTATTCTTGCGCTAGTTGTAAACACCGTTCCTATAATCGCCTACCCTTTAGCACTCATTGCAGGCCTAGAAACGTTTAAATGGCAACGATTAATAGGTATTTTACTTGCTTTTTTAGGTCTTATTTTGATCATACTGCCAAAATCCAGCTTACCAACACCCACCATGGCTCCCTGGGTTTTATCTACACTTATCGCTCCCCTTTCCTTTGCATTTTGTTCTATTTTCATTGCCCGCTATAAGCCAATGCAAAGTAGTATCTTAAGCATGACGACAGGGATGCTTATTTTTTCTAGTATTTTATTAATCCCACTAGTATTTTACACGGGCAGTTTTTACCCCCTACACTCACCTCTCAATTTGCCTGATTACATTGTCTTACTGGAAATCTTTTTATCAAGTATTGGCTACTTACTTTTCTTTTACTTAATTAAAATCGCAGGGCCTGTTTACTATAGCTTAGTCGATACCATTGTCGTTTTAACGGGATTGTTTTGGGGTAGGCTTATCTTTTCAGAGCAATTAAACAAATGGACTGGTTTAGCTGTTTGTTTCATTATCGCAGCTTTATTACTAGTGACGCGTAAACAAAAAACTTCTCCTAATACCTCGCAAAATGACTATGACTAATAATCAATTGTTAAATGCATTATTTGAAAATATTACGACGACAACCATTCTCACACCTAACAGGCGATTATCAGCCATCTTGCTTAAACGTTTTAATCATTATCAGCAAGCCCAAGGTAAATTAAGCTGGCCTACGCCTGATATTTTACCGCTGTCAGTTTGGTTACAGCGATTATGGCAAGATTATACCTGCACTCAATTTACTGATACGCCTCATTTATTAAATGCAGCACAAGAAAGTTTTTTATGGGAAAAAATTATTTTAGAAACTAAGCAAGCCCATCAACTATTACAAATCGCTGAAACTGCTGACATTGCTAAATCTGCTTGGGCTTTATTAAAACAATGGCAAATAGATATTCATCAACCTATTTTTCAATCTGCAGAAGATTATTTAGCACTTAAAGAATGGATTACTTTATTTGAAAAAACGTGTCATGAAAAAAATTGCATTGATTCTCATACCATGACAGGAAATATCACGCGCCTAATTGCTGAGCAACGCATTCCTCTGCCACCTCATCTTATTATGATAGGATTTACAGAAATTGCGCCGCAATTAAAAGCATTATTAAAACAAGCAGAAAATACTAGTCGCATTCACATTATTGAATATGATAAACCTGATGCACCATCTTTCCTTAAGCGCACTAACTTGCCAGATGCGCAAGAAGAAATACAAGCTATGGCATTATGGGCTAAGACATTAATACAACATCAACCTAATGCATCTATTGCTTGTGTGATTCCTGATTTAGAAAAAAAACGCGATCAAGTTTTACAAATTTTTTCTGAAACATTGTCGCCAAAAAATATTTACCCGACCGACACTCAACATCATTTATTTAATTTATCTGCTGGTAAAGCGTTAACGCAATACAGCCTTATCAATATGGCATTAGAATTGCTTTCATTACACAAAAAGGTGATTCAAATTGAAACGGTCAGTCATTTACTTTCTTCCCCTTTTATCGGTGAAGCAGAATATGAACGCATTACGCGCAGTCAATTAGATAAAGCATTAAAGCAAGATAATATTAATAGGATTAACCTTGTTGATATTGGCAAAAACACAGACCCTGCTAGCTCATTATTCACCCTTTATTGCCCTAAATTAAGCAAACGCTTGAGTGCTTATTTTAGCTATCTACACACTTTACCAAATAAACTTTCTTATTATGAATGGGCAAATGTATTTACCGAATCATTAACTTTACTAGGGTGGCCTGGTGAGCGCAGTTTAAATAGTGAAGAATATCAAGTTGTAGACAGTTGGTTAACTTTATTCACACAATTTGCTTCACTTGATCAAATTAGCTCACCTGTTTCTTGGCAGCAAGCATTGTCAACGCTACAAAAAATGGCAGCCAAAAGTATTTTTCAACCCAAAACGCCTGAAGCACCAATTCAAGCATTAGGTTTATTAGAAGCAGCAGGTTCACCTTTTGATTATATTTGGGTAAGTGGGATGGATGATATAGCTTGGCCTCCACAGCCTAAACCTAATCCACTCATTCCTAAACGTTTACAACGTGAAATGAATATGCCGCATGCAACAGCTCAGCGTGAACTGATGTTTTGCAACAACATTATGCAGCAATTTAAATGCAATACAGATTATTTAATTTTTAGTTATGCTGAAAAGAATGAAGAATTCGATGTTGAACCTAGCCCTTTAATTAAATCTTTACCTATTATCAACATCGCTGAATTAAATATTGAAGATTATTATTCGCCCATTGAGCGAATTTATCAGACAAAAAATATAGAATACTTACAAGATGAAACCGCCCCTGCAATTACACTAGAAGAAAAAATTGCAGGCGGCGTTAGCATTCTTAAACACCAAGCGCTCTGTCCTTTTAAAGCCTTTGCTGAATGGCGATTGCATGCCAAAGAGTTAGAAACACCAACGCCAGGTTTGAGGAATAAAGATAGAGGTAATGTTATTCACAAAGCACTGGAATTATGCTGGAATCAGCTACAAGATCAACAAATGCTATTATCAGCTGATTCAAACCAATTAACTGAATTAATTAATGAGTCAATAAAGTTAGCCTTAGATCAATATGCTGTTTCTCATAAAGACCACTCTAATTACCTTAACTTAGAAAAAAAACGCTTACATGCTCTATTAAATGACTGGTTAGCATTAGAAAAAGAAAGGCCTGCGTTTAAGGTGCTTACTCATGAAAAGAAAATGGATGTTACCCTTAATCAACTCACTTTTTCTATTCGAGTAGACAGAATTGATGAATTAAGTGACGGTAAGAAATTAATTATTGATTATAAAACAGGAAAAAATAGCAACATTAATCAATGGTTATCTGAAAGACCCGATGAACCTCAACTCCCTTTATATTCTTTATTGGATAAAGATACGACGGCAGGCATCACCTTCGCTCAAGTTGCAACAGGTGAGCATTGTTTCAAAGGCGTAAGTGGCTATGAAATGGGTGTTAAAGGAATAAAAGAAATTACGGAAATTAAAAAAGTGACGGCATCATCTTGGAATGAACAAATGATTAATTGGCAAACAACTTTGCAAAGTTTAAGTGATCAATTTGCTCAAGGATATGCATTAGTGCAACCCAAAGAAGCAGATCAAACGTGCTTGCATTGCCGCTTAAAGCCACTATGCCGTATTAATGAGGAAATGACATGTCAATAAACAAGGTTGAACAAGATAGTCATTTTAGGCAATTAGCACTAGATGCTAGTAAATCATTTATTGTTCAAGCCCCAGCAGGTTCTGGTAAAACAGAATTACTGATTCAACGCTTTCTTACTTTATTAAATAAAGTGAATTCGCCTGAAGAAATTTTGGCAATTACTTTTACTAAAAAAGCCGCTAATGAAATGCGCACTCGGATAATTAAGTCCTTAAAAAGCGCAACGATTGATACTCAACCTGAATCGCCGCATGCACGTTTAACTTGGAAAATAGCTAGAGACGTATTAGAAAGAGATAAACACTATAATTGGAATTTATTAGCCAATCCCAATCAATTACGCATTCAAACCATTGATTCTGTTTGTGCTTATCTCACTAAGCAATTACCACTACTCTCTCATTTTGGCTCCCCTCCCTCACTTGCCGATAATCCTTTTAGTTTGTATAGAGAGGCTGTGAGAGAAGTGCTTACGCATTTAGAACAGGATGTTCCTTGGTCTGATTCGATTAAGCAATTATTATCGCATTTAGATAATGATTTAAATAAGCTACATAATTTATTAATTAATTTATTAGCTAAACGTGATCAATGGCTAACGCATATTCATACTGATCAAGATAATTATTTACGTCACACCCTAGAAACTCATTTACAACAAGTTGTTAGTGAAGCGCTACAGCAAATTAAACATTTACTACCTAGTGAACATATTCCAGAATTACTAGCCATTGCAAATTTTGCAGCAAGTCAAACTCAGCAAGCTTATTTGAGCGACATACCAAGCACCCATCCCCATGACAAAACACTGTGGATGCGTTTAGCTTCTTTATTATTAACCAAAAGCTTTACTTGGCGAAAACGTGTTGATGAAGAAATTGGCTTTCCTTCCCTCACTTCGCTAAAAAACCCTGAAGAAAAAGCTTTACACACAACGTATAGAAAACGCCATCAAGAATTAGTGGTTGCTTTAAGTGAAAATGAACCCTTACGTTTATCACTAATGCAACTCTCATTTTTACCAACGACGCATTACAGTGAAACACAATGGGAAATTTTACAGAATTTAATTCAATTATTAAAAATTGTCACTGCGCAGCTACGTTTAACTTTCCAACAACATGGCATGATAGACTTTATTGAGAATGCACAAGGGGCTTTACTAGCATTAGGTGAACACGACGCTCCTACTGATTTAGCCTTATTATTGGATTATCAAATTAAGCATATTTTAGTGGATGAATTTCAAGATACTTCTTTTAGTCAATATCAATTGCTTGAAAAATTAACTTTAGGCTGGGAAGCTCAAGATGGGCGTACACTTTTTGTAGTTGGCGACCCCATGCAGTCAATTTATCGTTTTCGTGAAGCAGAAGTAGGAATTTTTATTAAAATGTGCCAATACGGTATTGGTAATGTTAAATTAATTCCGCTTACCCTTGCTGTTAATTTTAGATCTTATCCGGAAATCGTTGAGTGGAATAATGCTATTTTTACTAATACATTTCCGCAATTAAACGATATCGCAACGGGCGCAGTTAAATACAGCAAAAGCACTTCACTACAAACAAAACAGTCTGCAAATGATGCTGCTATTTCCTTGCATGGGTTTGTAAACGGTGAAGATAATGATCAAGCTAAACATATTGTTTGCTTAATCCAGGAAACACTCAGTAATTATCCTAATGAAAAAATCGCCGTCCTTGTGAGATCGCGTAGTCACTTAGCTGCATTAATTCCTGCGTTAAAACAAGCACAAATTGACTATAGCGCTATCGATATTGATCCACTTGCTAAGCGTCAATCTATTCAAGATCTTTTATCGCTTACCTTAGCATTATTAAATCCTGTCGATCGTATTGCTTGGTTAGCAATTTTACGCGCACCCTGGTGTGGCTTACGTTTAGAAGACTTATTAATAATAGCTGGGCCCGATGCAAGAACTACCATTTGGCAGCAACTACAATCAGATAATATCATTCATAAATTAAGTGCCGATGGCAGCGCTAGATTACGCCGTATTATTCCTATTTTAAAAAGGAAAATAGCAGAAAGAGATCGTTTAGATTTAAGAAAATGGGTAGAAAGCACGTGGTTATTACTAGGCGGTCCAGCTTGTTTAGAAGATAAACACAGCCTTTTAGATGCTAAAGCTTTTTTTAATTTATTAAGCGATTTTTCATCCACGAATGCACATATCAATTCGCAAAATTTAATAGAAAAAATTGACTGCTTATTTGCAACCACCCAGCATGCTAATGCTAATTTGCAATTAATGACTATGCATGCAGCAAAAGGATTAGAATTTGATACTGTCATTTTACCGCATTTAGAAAAGAAAATGCCTGTCGATGATAAATCTTTATTGCTTTGGATGGAAAGACCTATTAATGAAAATGAAAATGCCTTATTGCTAGCGCCTATTCATGCAACAGGGAGTGAGCAAGATAACATTTATAACTATATTCATAAGCAGCAACAAAATAAATTAATATATGAAACCGATAGACTTTTATACGTTGCAACAACACGAGCAAAAAAGCGTTTACACATATTTTTTAATTTGAAACAAAATGAAAAGGGTGAATATCGCCATGAGAGTAGCAGTTTTTTAGCTAAATTATGGCCGCATATTGAAACACAAACTAATTTGATTACACTACCCTCTACGGATAGCAATGTCCAAGTTAGCAAACCTAAATACATCAAACGTTTGCATACTGAATGGCAAAATCCAATTAGTGATACCAGTTCAAATACTACTATTCATCAAAAGAAAGATGGGTTTAAATTATCTAACAATAAACCTAAATTTATTGGTACTGTGATTCACCGCACTTTACAGCAAATTTCTCTACAAGGATTAACTTGGTGGAAAACTAGCACACCCGCCTCACAATTAACTTACCTAACTAGACAATTTAAACAAATTGGCTTGCCTTTGGCTGACTTTTCATCAAGCCTATCTTTAGCTCATGACATTATACAAAAGGCAACAGCAGATGAGAAAGGCCAATGGATTTTAACGCCTCACACTGAAGCTAAATCTGAATTTGCTTTAACAAGAGCGGTAGAAGATCGCATAGAAAACTTAATTGTAGATAGAACCTTCATTGATGAGACAGGTACGCGTTGGATTATAGATTATAAAACCACTTCATTTAATGAAGAAGATGTGGATTTATTTTTAACGCATGAGCAGGCTAAATATCGAGAAAAGATGCAGTCTTATTTGGATGCTATGAAAGCAATAGACCCCCGCCCTATTCGTCTGGGTCTATATTTTCCAGCATTGCCTGCATGGAAGGAATGGTAAAAAAGACTTAGCTGCCCAGATTGTTATGCGGTGGATTTTTTTTAGTATCACCTTCGTCTTCATTTTCAGCTGAAGAAACGACAGGCTTGGTCTTTAAGTCGCCAGCCGCATGCCCGATAATTTTTTCAGTCTCAACTAAGGCTGCAAGATTAGTTTTATGATTAGTTTCATGAGTAGTAGTAGCCGCTATGACTGCATCATTAGCAGGCGGTTCAGACGGTTCAGGTGGTTTAGGTTGTAATGGCTTAGAGGGTAATGGTTTAGAAGGTCTAGCACCAGCCATTCCTTGAATTACTATAACTTCTGAATTTGAATGATTAGGATATACCTGCTTAACTTCTGCATTTGTTTGCTTAAATTTAGCATCAGCTCGCTTAGCATATTCTGCAGCAAGCTCGGCTCTTAATTCATCTTTATTTTTCTTACCAAAAGGATCAAATAGAGGTTTTCCGCGAACTTTTCGACTTGTCCAATTGATAAATCGCATTGTTAATTTAATAGGATTTAATCCCACTGCATCAGCTGCACCATACATACCTAAACCTATTAATATCCCTTTACCGGCAACTGCAGTAATACCGCCAAATAGTAATCCCACTGCAATCACACCAACAACGTTCATAGCAATAACATGCAAACCATTAGCAATGGCTTTATTACGCTTACGTTGTGCATTTGTTAACGTTTCTAGGTCAGTTAAATCTTTATCATAGGGGTTAGGCTGCTCATTAATAATCTTTTCTCTTAATCTTTTTATTTCTTTAGCATCTTTTACTCCCTGACCAAAGAAGCGGTCGTATATAGCTAATCCTGTGCGTAAAACACTTTCAAATAAACCTTTAGCAGCACCTATCATCATTAATATAGTCGCAGCGCCTACAATAATGCCTGCCGCAGCAACAATAGAAATTGCTGTTAATGCAATACTACTTGCTGCCATCACAACACGCATAAAACGATTTAGTTTATTTTCTTCACTTAGAAATAAACCGTAAGTCACGCCAAAAATATTGATAGGAATGGTGATGACGGTTAAAAATATTGATAAATATCCTAAGTTAGCTTGAAATTTTTCAAGCTGCGGAATAAATCTTTCTAAGCCTAATAGGCTAGCAGCACCCGTATGGAGATAATCTACTTTGCGTAAAAACTTGAGTATTCTAGCAGGGTGATACCAAGGCTTGTTTTTAGTCTTAGCATTCTCTGTTTTATTAGGTTCTCTATCACTTTGCATGAGTTATCTCTTAACTATAAGCACATGCTTAAAGTATAGAATATGATTATTATGGTATTATTATTCCAATATAAAGATGAACTTATGACGTATTACGACCTTATTAATTCATTAGAATAGCTTGCAAAGATGTGAAAATTAAACGAATCTTAAAAAAATGACTCATTTGAAAGAGTCATTTTTTCTTGCACTAAACTTAAGCCTAGCAAAGTTATTTACCAGTGCTACAGCCCATTTTAAAAGTAAATTGTTGTGAACCTAAAATATTTCTAATATTTTCTGCCGCTTCTTGTAATTCGGGCAGTAACTTTATTATCTTCCCCAAACGGGTGATATCCATTTCTGATGGTGCATGAGAAATAGCGCAACGAGCATGATAAAATGTAGATAAAGTTTTTAGTAATTTTATTTTATTATCATCAGGAACATCTCTCAAAGATGAGGTATTACTTAATATATCTTTAACATCATTAAAATGTTCACCTATCAAATCGATTAACATAATAGTTTGATCATAAATATCAGATTCATGTGCACTTTCTCTTAAATTTTTCAATTTAACTTCTACAGAGATAGACGTGTCAGTGACATAAGCATTAACAATACGATTTAATAATTTAATTTTACTAGCCATATTGTTCAACTCAATCATTAAAAGGCCTGCGGGGTTTTGCCACAAGCTTTCTCTTTCTTTTTTGCTAAGAACCAATTTTTCTAAAGGGGAAAATTCACCTTTTAAAAATGCAATAATATTCTCAATATGAAAATCTTTACTCACATCATTTAAACAAATAGTTTTAAAATAATTTAAGCAGTTAGAAATATCGTTTTCATTTAGATTATCTGCATGATGACATATGATATTACGAAATTTTTTTATTGCATTATTTTCTTGTCCATCCAAATCATATGCGGCAATGGCATATTGTTTTAAATGATAAAGCATAGAAAATCGATAGAAAACCTCATTCGTGCCTTGAACTCGTTGCTGGTAGAGTTCATGGTTAGCTAATTGTGTTAAATGAAAATTTGCTCTAACGAGGATAGAGTCTAGCGTTACATTAGCCACCTTATCTCTTAGGAACAAACGACAGGGTGAATACTCTAATTCACTTTGAGAATGGCTAGTAGAGGGTGATAGCCTATCTTTAGCTGTTATAGAGCTAGAATTAAAAATTCCATTATCTAACAAAGATACACGCCCTGCCATTTCTCTGCCAGCAGAAACACCGGCGATTTTGGCTGAATTAGTTTCTATGTCACTATCATTAAATTTAGAAGGAAGTATTTCCCCACCTTTTCTCCTATCATTTTTTTGTACAAGCGGTTCACTCAAGGCGGGCTGGATTATAGGAGGAGGATTAACTTTTTTGATGGGAGTAGGTTTAAGTGGTGGTAAAACAATAGTGCTTGATTTTTTTTTGGTATTTTTTTCGTTATTGCTATTTCTTAATTTAGTTGCATTATTTTTACTTTTTTTGGAAGCAAAAGAATTATTTTTTTCTTTAAAACTAATTGACTTTTCAATACTTACTTTTAATTTTTTAGTTAAATCTTCAAATTCTTTCAATGAACATTGCTTAAATTTCTCATTAACCTTCCTAAATTTTTCTTCCAAATTAGCTAAGTCAACTACTTCATCAATTGCAGATACTTCCTCTACAATTTTATTTATTTCCTCCTCAATACTCTGTAGTTTTTCAAAGAAATAGATAATTTTAGAAGAAAATTTAACGGTATGTTGATTTTTAGGATCATGATTTTCTTTAGCAAAAATAACCGACTTGGATGTTACTTTTATCATTGCAGCGCAATCGTTTTTTAATAAATTCAACTTATCTTTAAATGCATCTAGCTTTTTAGCTATTTGCAATAATTTAGTCTCCTCTCCAACTAATTGGCTAGCAACTTTCTGGATGATTCTTTCCGGTTCTTTTAATTTTTTAGCCTCTTGTTTTTTTTCTATTTCCTTTCTCTCTATTTGCTCTTTTCTAAAAATAATTTCCTTTAATTCTTCTTCTAAATTTTTAGATGTTTTTACAAGTTTAAATACGGTGAGCAATTCCGTATTCACAGGATAATGATTTGCTTTTAAATAATTATATTGAGAAATTAAAAAATCAATATATTGGGTAATGTTGGATTTAAATTCAGGCTCTAACATAGCCTGGCATAATTCTTTAATGGAAGTAATGGCTTGCGAAAATCCAGGAGTTTTACGTGTAATTAATTTATTATTAATTCTGCTGTTAATAAAAATTTGATATTTTGTATGATTTTTTAAATGCCTTATGTCTACATTTTTCTTAAATGCTGGCATGTTTCGAGATATGCCGTAACCATAGTTTAATAATGTTAAGGTATTTTCATTTACAGGGTCTAAAGAAAACAATGATCTCAACCCATTGGCGAGGCCCTTTCCTTCATTAGAAAGATCTTTTTCTACTAATAGCTGCACAATTTCCTGCCAACCTTTATCACCAGCATATTTAAAAATTGATCTTTTTTTGACAGGACATATAGCACCTAAATTGGGATTATAGGAGAGCAATAGCTTAAATATAGCATAATCTTTAAATTCATCTGCCATATCAGCTGCAAAAGTTAAAACGTGCCCCACTCCATGATAAGTTTCTAAACTAGCATGATTATCGAGTAAAAGCTTAAGGGCTTCTATTTTATTACCCACAATCGCATGTAAAATAGCATTACCCTGATGGCATGTGTAATTAACGTCGTCGCCTGCGTTTAATAACGCTTTCATGATTTTTATATTACCTGAAAACGAAGCTTGCATCAGATCAGATACGTCTGTAAGATTCGATGTATTATCTATATGCACTTCTAAAGCATTATCTTTATCATCTCGCATCATGATCCAGCACCTCTGTCTTATTTTTAATTAGTTTTTTTAATAATTTTTAAATCTCAAATTCAAACTAATACTTACTAATAAAAAGGGTCACAAAGACCCTTGTATTATTGTTACTCAATATATAAATCGGGATAAAGTTGTGCGCCGGGATGTAGAGCATATTGCTCAAAATGATTAACGCCGCGTTGTTGTAAAAATTCTTCATCAATGAAGAAATTACCTGTTAACTCACGGCTATTGCTTGTTAAAATTTCATACGCAGCATCAGCTACAATACTTGGTTTGCGTGATGCTTGATATAATTCTTTTGGGAAATTGACAGCTATCGCTGCAGTAGCAATTAATGTTTTAGGCCATAATGAATTAACAGCTATCCCTGCTTTTTTAAATTCTTCTGCCATTCCCAAAGTACACATACTCATGCCGTATTTTGACATAGTATAAGCAAGGTGATCTTTAAACCATTTTGCATTCATATTTAATGGAGGAGATAAAGTTAAAATATGAGGATTAGTAGATTTTTTTAAATAGGGTATGCAAAACTTAGAACACATAAACGTTGCGCGGGCATTGACGCTAAAGATTAAATCAAAGGCTTTCATTGTGATATTTTCAGTAGAAGCTAAGTTAATTGCACTTGCATTATTAACTAAAATATCAATACCACCAAATGTAGCAACGGTTTTCTGAATAGCAGCAGATACTGTTTCTTCATTTCTGACATCAACTAGTAAAGGTAGTGCTCTACCACCTGCTTTTTCTATTTCTTCTGCGACAGTAAAAATAGTACCTTCTAATTTTGGATGAGGTTCAGCAGTTTTAGCAGCAATGACGATATGCGCACCCTCTGTCGCACACTTTAAAGCAATTTCACGTCCAATTCCCCGGCTTGCACCGGTTATAAAAATAACCTTGTTTTTTAAACTTGTTTTTTGCATTTTATTAATTCCTTTTATATTGTCCTCATGGTTTGCAAACCTTTATTAACCTTACGCGGTAAATTATTGCAAGGAAGATACATTTCTACTGGAATAACATAAGTAGCTTGCAGCAATAATTTGGCATATTTAAGCGAAGATAATACCAACAAACTAACTCTAAAGTAATTAGCTATATGTGATTCATCCACCGCTGCACAGTCATCTTTACCTAACTCTTCAATAACATAATAATATCTAACCTCATCAAAATTACCACCGCAACCTTGTTTTTGCCACCAAGCAATAGGTTGCTTGCTTAATGCTTTTGAGTTTTGCTTATTGATATAGCAAGGTAAATCATTATTAATTGATAATTTTTTAAATATAATATTAGCCTGCAAGCCCGTCTTGTCCTGATACCATTCTATGCCCGCATTTTTAGCTGAAAATAAAATTGAAAAATAATATTCAAGACTTATCAAAGAAAATATTTGCATAAAAATTAGAACAGGAAACAGTATAAAACCAAGCGATGACTTCATATTAACCAACCTTAGCGTAAAGAATCCAATCTTTATTAATTTTTCCTGAAACTAAATGCA